>DASQUY010000495.1:0-2151 GCA_035641055.1 Acidimicrobiales bacterium
GGCTTGACTTCCATGGCTGTCCGGACCACGTCGATGACGGCGGCGGAGACGTTGCGAGCCAGGGCCAGGCTGGCGTCGGCGTCGCCCCCGCGTAGCAGGGTGCGGCTGGTGAACAGCAGGACGTCCGAGCTCGCCAGCGCCGCCGTCGCCTGCCGGCCGGTCTCGGCGACGTGCGCGTCGCGCCGGTCGGTGTCGGCCAGGGTGGGGACGTGAAGCTCGATCTCGGCGAGGCCGCCGCGGCGACGGGCGGTGGCCACCTGCCGGCTGGTGAGCCCGACGTGCGAGCCCACGACGACGAGGCCGTGACCCCCTGGATTGCCGCGGGGCCAGATCTGGCTCGGCGTCAGGGGGCCTTGCGGTTCGAGCCCGGCCACGGCGCGGGGGAACGACGGACCGGCGCGGTAGATGAAGGACCGGCCTCGTTCCTCGGCGTCCAGCAGGCCCAGGACCACGATCTCGAGATCGGCGTAGCCGGTGGCGTTGACCACGACGAACGCGCCGTCGCTGACGGCACCCAGGATCTCGGCCACACGCCGTGGGCCGCCGAGTCTGATGTCCTCCAGCGTGATGCTGCGGACGTCGCGGGGGCTGATGGCCCCCCCGCTCTTCTCGGCGACGAAGTCGCGCAGGTTCGAGGAGGCGTACCCAAAGGTGGCGTCCTGGGCGAATTCTGTGGCGCCGACCGGGACCGGTTCACCCCCGACGTTGGCCCAGTGGATGTCGCCGGCGGTGAATCGGCCCGCCTCGAAGTAGGACGGGATCAGCAGGACGCCGTCGTAGCCAGATCCCGTCACCGCTCGCCGGGCGGCGTCGATCGCGTTGACCTCGGCCACGATGTGGCCGCGCAGCGTGGAGTCGCCGCGGCTGATGACATCGATCGGGGCACCCAGCCGTGCGCCGAGCCGGAACAGGCTGCCCGCCACGCGCGAGTTGACCTCGACCGCCGAGGACTCGGCCAGGCTGCGGGTGTTGGTCAGGATGAAGCAGGTCGATCCGGCCGCCTGCAGCCCGGCCGCGTATTCGGCCTCGTCGAAGACGGTGACGACGCTGACGTCGTGCACGGTCTGGGACCCGGTGGGATCGTCATCGAGCACGGCGATGCGCCGGCCGGCACGGGCGTGGGAGTCACGGATCCGCTGTCGCGCCTCGGGTTCGACGCGCACCGGAGGGGCCGCGGCCAGCACGTCGGCCGCTGCTGGAATGTCGGAGGGAAGCGTGGTCATCTGGAGCTCCCAACTGGTACGACTGCGCGGCGCGGGTCAGAGGACCAGGCTGAGCAGAGCGGCGACACCGAAGGCGGTGAAGCCCATGATCGTCTCGAGGACGGTCCAGGACCTGAGGGTATCCTTCTCGCTGATGCCGAAGAAACGGCTCACCAGCCAGTGGCAGGCCGGTGCTGGTCAGGAGTTCGGGGCGGCGACCGGCGGGCGGGTGCGGGGTCGCTGCTGTGGCTGGGGGAGGCGGTCGAATGCCGCTGCCACCGTGGCCGCGGTTGCGGCTCCGAGGATGGCGCCGAGGACCACATCGCCCGGGTAGTGCACGCCGGTGTGGACCCGGGCGTAGGCCACCCCACCGGCAAGCAGCCGGATCGGCAGGCCCAGCCCGGGCAGGTGCCGGCCGACGGCGTAGGCGAACGCGAACGCCGACGCGGCATGCCCGGAGGGAAACGAGGCCGATCTCGGCATCGGTACCTGGCGGGCCGGGAACTGCCCGGGTTCGGCGCGATCCGGGCGCCGCCTCCGGGCAAGGGGCTTCACCCCGAGGTTGACGGTCGCCGAGGTCACGCCGATCGCGACCACGCCCTCCAGCGCCGCCCGGCGCCCTATCCCGCCGCCAACCAGCGCGACCGTGGCGGCGATGGTCAGCCACAGGCGCGAGTAGTTGGCGGCGTCCGAGAGCCGGCGGACGGGCTGGTCCAGCTCCGCGGTGGGGGTGCGGGCCACCGCCTCGTACAGCGCCCGGTCGACCGCCCCCAGCTCCCGGAACGCCTCCGTCCAGCGGGATGCCGCACCTCGGCGGGCTGCAACCCGCCGCGCCAACGCGTCGGCGACGGTCTCCTGCTGGCTGCCGGTCTGCTGCGCCATGCCAGGATTGTAGGGTCAGCGCGGAGGTGCCAGGGACGGTGAGCCCAACACGCAGGCTGAGCGCGAT
>DASQUY010000496.1:0-2828 GCA_035641055.1 Acidimicrobiales bacterium
TGCGCAGGATCCAGCCGAACAGCTCGCCCCGGAGGACCAGCGGGATGAAGAGCGCGAAGGCGGCGCCGGCGATGGCCGCTCCCTCCACCGTGCGGGAGCCGAGCGAGATCACCAGCACCAGCCAGAACAGCGTGGCGAACGGCGCGAAGTTGGTGGGGTAGTTCACGTTCTCCTGCTGCATGCTGAGCATGGCACCGCCCAGGCCGGCGATGAACGCCGACACCGCGAACGCCACGATCCGCGCCCGTGACGCCGAGATGCCGATCGACGCCGCCGCCAGCTCGCTGCCCCGCATGGCGCGCAACGTCCGGCCGATCGTGCCGCCGCGGATGCGTATGACCGCGGCCGCCACCACCACGAACACGACCAGGGCGAGGGCCAGGAACGACTTGTCGCTGGCGAAGTCCCAGGGCCCGATCACGGGCCGCGGGACCCGGGTGCCCTCGATCAGCGCGGTGTCGCCACCGCCGATCCAGGACACGTTGACCAGCACGGCCTCGAAGAAGAAGGCGAAGGCGAGGGTGGCGATGGCGAACCACACGCCCCCGAGCCGCAGCACGGGCAGCGACAGCAGTGCCCCCACGCCGGCCGCCGCCGCGGCCCCGACCACCGCCGCCAGCAGGACCGGCGTGTCGTAGCGGTCGGCGAGCTGGAACACGGTGAACCCGCCGACGGCGGCGAACGCCCCCTGACTCAGCGAGATCTGGCCGGCGAAGCCCGTGATCACGGTGATCGACAGGAAGATCGTGGCGAGGATCACCCCCTGGGTGACGAGGAACAGCCAGGCCTGGTCGGCACGGAAGAACACGACCAGCCCCACGATGGTGAGGAACCCGACGGCGAACACGCGGGTGGCCACCGTGAGCGTGCGGCTCCGTATGGCCGCCGGGGGTGCCGGAGGCGGGGGGTCGACTCCTGCCAGTGGGTCGACCGCCTCGCGGGTCCGACGGATGGCCGGCCACAGCACCAGCACGCCGAACAGCACGACGAAGGGCACCGCCGGGGTGAGGTTGTCCTGGATCGCGGTCAGCAGGGCGTTGCCCTCGCTCCAGCGGGGTAGGAACGTGTTGAGGAGGGCGATGGAGATGCCGAGCGCCAGGCCGCCGGCGAGCGCCCGGGGCAGGCTGACGAGCCGCCCGATCGCGGCTGCCGCCAGGGCCACGACCACGAGGTTCAAGAAGTCAGGCGCCACCAGCGTGTTGAACCGGGGGGCGATGAGCACCCCGGCCAGGCCAGCGAACAGGCTGGAGAGCGCCCAGGCGAAGGCCGACACCCAGTCGGCCCGGATGCCAGCGAGCTCGGTCAGCCGCGGGCTCTCGACGACCGCCCGCATCGCCAGGCCGAGCGCGCTGAAGCGGAACACCGCGGCGAGCACCAGCGTCGCCACCACGGCCACGCCCATCATCATCAGCTCGTCTCGGCTGAAGGGGTAGATGCCGAACGGGTCGTAGAACACCGAGGCGCCGTCCGGGATGATCCCCTGGGGCGTCCGTCCGGCGACGGGCTGGTAGTCCGCGACCAGCTCGAACAGGTTGGGCAGCGCCACCGTCAGGCCGATCGTCACCACCAGCTTGGCCACCGCCGAGGCCGTGCGCAGGTGGCGGAAGATGAGCCGCTCGAGCACCAGGCCGACGAGGGGGGCGAGCACGAACACCGACAGGACCAGGGCGGGCACGATGGCCCAGCCCCACTCGTCGCGGGCCTTGAAGAACATGGCCGCCGATATGTACGCCTGGGCGCCGAAGGCGAGGTTGAACACGCCCGACGTCTTGTAGGTGAGGACGAGCCCGAGGGCGATGAGGGCGAAGACCGCGCCGGGCGGCGTCCCCTGCAGGACCGCCCGGAAGACGTCCTCCCCGACCGAGGCCGCCAGGATCATGCCAACCTCAGCGAACTTGCGGTGGTTAAGGGGGTCATGGCCCCTCTAACCACCGCAAGTTCGGCTTGGGACGGCCGCCGGTGCCTCATTCGCCGAAGGACGTGGGGGTGGGCTCGGACCACTCCCGGCTGTCGTTGGGCCAGCACAGCCAGGGCTCCTCCGGCGGGGCGATCGTCTCGAAGGCGCCGTCCACGATCCGCACCAGCGCCGCGCACTCCTGCTCGTAGTTGGTGCTGGGGTCGTCGAGATCGGCGATCACGTGCTGCCGCGTCCAGTCGATGGGGTTGATGAGGCCGCCGGCGTCGTAGTCGGTCATGGCGTTGGTGGCGGCCACCACGGACTCCCGGTCGAACTCGGGGCCGGCGGCCAGCAGACCCTGGAACGCCAGGTCGGCGTTGATCCAGCCCACCATGGCCAGCTCGCTCAGCTCGGCGCCGGTCTCGTCCATCCACTCGATGAACAGGCCGAGGTCGCTGTTCCCGGGGTCGGCCTCGAGGGGCCGGAACCCCACCGTGACGATGTCGCCCTCGAACAGGTTGGCGTTCTCGGACACGAACTGCTGGTTGTAGGTGTTGGGGTGATAGAGCGTGACGTCGTCCATCCCTTGGCGCTGCAGCTCCTGGGCCAGCGTCTGCATCCCGTTGAGGTCGATGCAGCCGGCGATGAAGTCGACGTCGGCCTCGCGCATGGCGGTGACCTCGGGGGCGATGCCGTTGGCCAAGCCGAAGTCCAGGTCGTCGCGGGTGTACACCACCTCGGCCCCGCCGATGTCGTCGGCGTAGCGCTCGACCGAGGCCGCCGAGCCCGTCACGCACGCCGCCGAGGACTCGTCGGCGCCGTAGCCGAGCGAAGCCACCCGGCTGGCACCGGCCTCCTGGACGGCCCAGGGGATCGTGCGCCCGCCGCAGTCGGCGCAGGGCGCCTGATTGTTGCCGAAGATGTGCTCGCG
>DASQUY010000497.1:0-8721 GCA_035641055.1 Acidimicrobiales bacterium
GGCCAGCAGCCGCACATTCCCCCCGAGCGGGTCGGGGACGACGAACGAGTCTGCGTCGACGACCTCCGCATAGTCCAATCGCGCCAGGGGCTCGGCCTCGATGATCTGCGCCATGAGGCTCCGAACAAGCGCCGGATCCCGCTCCCCCGCCAGGATGCTCGCCGCCCCCGCCTGCAGCGCCCGGTGGATCACGGGGGCCGCCTCCCGCTCCTCCGGTGTGAGGTAGGCGTTGCGTGACGACAGCGCCAGGCCGTCGGGCTCGCGCACCGTGGGGCAGGCGACGACGTCGACGGGGAACGAGAGGTCGTGGACCATCCGGCGCACCAGGGCGATCTGCTGGAAGTCCTTCTCACCGAAGTACGTCCGGCACGGCCCGACGATGGCGAACAGCTTGGCGACGACCGTGGCGACGCCGGCGAAGTGCTCGGGCCGGGCGGCGCCCTCCAGTGGCTCGGACACCTGCGCCACCGACACCGTCGTGAGCACGGGGGTCGGGTACATCTCGTCGACAGCGGGGACGAAGAGCAGGTCGACGCCCTCAGCCTCCGCCAAGCGGCTGTCTCGCTCGAGGTCGCGGGGATACGCATCGAGGTCCTCGCCGGCGCCGAACTGCAGCGGGTTGACGAAGATCGACGCCACCACCACGTCGGTGTCGGCTCGGGCGCGGCGCATGAGCGAGGCGTGGCCCTCGTGCAGGTAGCCCAGGGTGGCCACGAACCCCACCCCCCGGCCCGCGGCCCGCTCGGCGTCGAGGAGCGACTGCAGCTCGGCGATCGTGCGCACGGTCCTCACGGTTCGCCACCCTGCCGCGACGAGCGCGCCAGTCGCCGGGCCGCCTCCACCAGCGCCCGGTAGGCGCGGCGCTCCTCGGCCGCCAGCGCCCGCAGGTGCCGCCGGATGGTGGCCTCGTCGCCCCGCGCCGCCGGGCCGGTGAGCGCCGCCCTGGGGCCGAGGTCGGCGACGTTGTCGAGGGTCGCCCGCGCCAGGTCGAGGTAGGCCTCGAACGGCACGCCCGCCGTTTCGGCGAGGCGCTCCACCTGCCCGAGGAGCGCCACGAGATGGTTGGAAGCGACGACGGCGGCGGCGTGGTAGGTCGCCCGGTCGCGGTCGTGAACCTCGAACCAGCGCCCCCGCAGCGCCTCCACCACCTGCCGGGCGAGCGGATCGCCGGCGACGGCGAACCACGCCCCCACGAGGCGCTGGGCGCCGATCTCGGGCGTGGGCAGGGCCACGAGCGGATGCAGCGCGGCGCGGCGGGGATGCGGGGCCAGCACCCGCAGGCCGAGCGATCCCGCCAGGTGCCCCACCACCGTCGAGGGCACGGGGTCCACGGCGCGGGCGACGTCACGCACCCGGTCGTCCGGCGTGGCGATGACCAGCAGGTCCACCCCGGCGGCGGCCGGCCCCACGTCCTCGCCCCGCCCCAGTGGGGGCACGACCTCCCAGCCGGCATCGGCAAGCGCCCGGGCCAGCGACCCGCCGGCCCGTCCGGGGCCGATGATCCGCACCCGCGGGCCTCCCCCACCCGAACTTGCGGTGGTTAGGGACGTCATAGCGTCCTTAAGCACCGCAAGTTCGAGGGTTGGGGGCGAGCTCGTCGAGGGACCCCACCGGCTCGACGTGGCCGGACCCCGCGGCGACCGCCGCCTCGTCGACGAGGTCGGGCGCCAGATCTCGGAGCGGCGCCAGGACGAACCACCGGTCCCACATGCGGGGATGCGGCACTTGGAGGTCGGGCTCGTCGACGGTCACGCCCTCGATCCACAGCACGTCCACGTCGAGCGTGCGTGGTCCCCAGTGCTCGCCGCGCACTCGCCCGGCCGCCGACTCCAGCCGGTGGCACACGCCCAGCAGGTCGTGAGGGCTGCGTTCCGTGGCGAGCTCGACGACGAGGTTGAGGTAGGGCCCCTGGCCGCCCGGGCCACCCACGGGCTCGGTCTCGTACACCGGAGAGACGGCGCGCAGGTCCACCCCCCGGAGGGTCTCGACCGCCTCGCGCAGGTAGCGCACCCGGTCGCCGATGTTCGAACCCAGCGCCAGGAACGCCCGGCGCGTGCCGTCGGGAGGACTCACGACCGGGTCCTGACGATGCGGACCCCCGCCGTGGCCAGGTCGTGCGGGACGGGGGGCCGCAGCTTGCGGACAGCCACTTCGACGGCGCCGACGCGCTCGTCAACGGCGAGCACGGTGCCCGCCGCCAGCTCGGCCAGCCGCTCGAGCAGGTCCACGGGCCCGGCGGCGATGGCCTCCCGCACAGCACCGCACACGGCCCCGTAATCGATCGTGTCGCCGAGGTGGTCGCTGGCCCCGGCCGTGCGCAGGTCGACGGCCAGGTCCAGGTCGACCTCGACCGGCTGGTCCTGCTCGCGCTCGCTGGGCAGGACGCCGACCCGGGCGAGCATCCGCAGGCCCCGGAGCTCGATGCGGTCCCCGGGGAGCCCCGACGCCACGGTCAGGACCCGTCGCCGCGCAGCTCGTCCGCCGTGGCCACGAGTCCCCGGCCCTCGGGGCCGAGCTGCCGCCCGGTCAGCCGCTCCGTCACCGAGATCGCCTGGGGACCGTAAGGCACGAGCCCGGCCCACAGCAGGTAACCGGCGACCAGCCCGCAGATGCGGTCGCCCACCTCCTCCTGGTGCACCAGCAGCTTCTCGCCCTTGGCCAGAAGCTCGCGCAGCTCCTCGTAGAAGGCCCGTTGGAACTCCACGGGGTCGTCGTTGGTCCCCTGGGGCCGGTGTAGCCACGCCACGCCCGCCTCGTCGTAGTTGTGGAGGTTGTGGCTGGCGGCGATGAGGGAGACGACGAGGGTGAAGCCCTGCTCGCGGATCCAGATGATCTCCTCCTGGCGGCGGACCCGGCGATGGCTGGCGCCGTAGCCACCCGGGCGCTCGCAGATCGCCAACCGGTCCTTGAGCACCCACACGAAGTTCCGGGGGGTGATGCCCTGGGCCCACTTGCCCTTCGGTGGCACTTGCGTTCTCCTTCGGGGATTCCTTGGCGGCGGTCGGGCGGTCTCAGGCAGCGGCCAGCACCCGCTCGCAGGCGGCCAGCGCCCGGACGGTGGCCGCCACCTCGTGGACACGCAGCATGGTCGCACCGCGCAGCCACGACCAAGCGGCCGTGGCGACCGAGCCCTCGAGCCGGTCGCCGGTGGGGGGCACGACGTCCTCCTCCGCTCCCACGGCCGCTCGGGCCGGGCTGCGATCCGCCCGGGCGGCCAGGGTACCCAGCATCGACTTGCGGCTGGTGCCCAGCAGCACGGGGTAGCCGGTGGCCGCCAGGGCGTCGAGGTTGGCGAGCAGGTCGAGGTTGTGCTCCAGGGTCTTCCCGAACCCGATGCCCGGGTCGATCCAGACTTCCGGGGCGCCCGCGGCGCGGGCGGCGTCGGCCCGGGCCACGAGAAAGTCGCGCACCTCGCCGACGACGTCGCCGTAGGTGGGATTGGCCTGCATGGTGCGCGGGTCGCCGAGCATGTGCATGGCGACGAAGGCCACGCCCTCGGCGGCGGCGACCTCGCCGAGGCTCGCCGACACGTCGTTGACCATGCGGGCGCCGGCGGCCACAGCGGCCCGGGCCACGGGCTCCTTGCGGGTGTCGATCGAGACGGCGACGCCCTGGGCCGCCAGGCCCTCGACAACGGGGATCACCCGCCGCAGCTCCTCGTCGACCGGCACGGGTTCGGCCCGGGGCCGTGTCGACTCGCCGCCCACGTCGACCCAGTCCGCGCCCTCGCCCGCCAGGGCCAGACCGTGCTCGATGGCGGCGGCATGGTCGGCGTACCGGCCGCCGTCGGAGAACGAGTCGGGGGTCACGTTGACGACACCCATCACCTGCCGGCGTCGGCTCTCCACGAGCCGCAGCTTATGCACCCTTGCGGCCACGCTGCGTGGTGACGCCCATACCTTTGAAGAGCTTTCGGGCTATGAGCGTGACTTTCCTTCAAACACTGTCGTCAGGTCGCCTCCCCCACCGCCACGTCGAGGGCCAGCTCGGCCATGGCCACGAAGCCGGACTCCCGCTCGGCCGAGCTGGTCCGCTCGCCTCGGCCGATGTGGTCGCTCACCGTGGAGACGCACAGGGCACGCGCCTGGTGGGCGGCGGCGATCGTGTAAAGGGCGGCAGCCTCCATCTCGACGGCCAACACACCGTGGGAGACCAGCGCCTCGCCGACGGCGGAGTCGCTGTCGTAGAACGTGTCCGACGACAGGATCGTCCCCACGTGGGTCGGGATGTCGCGCTCGCGGGCCAGGCGCCACGCCGCCTCGACGAGGCCGAAGTCGGCCGCCGGGGCGTAGGTGATGCCCCTGAATCGCCGCTCGATCATCGACGAGTCGGTGTGGGCGGCGAGGGCTATGACCAGGTCCCGCAGCGCCACCCCGTCCTGGAGGGCGCCGCACGACCCCACCCGGATGGCGGTCCGCACGCCGTAGAACCGGAACAGCTCGGTGGCGTAGATGGCGATCGACGGCATGCCCATGCCCGTCCCCTGCACCGAGACGCGCTGCCCCCGGTATGTGCCCGTGAACCCGGACATGTTGCGGACCTGGTTGTAGCACCGGGCGTCGTCCAGGAACCGGTCGGCGATCGCCGCCGCCCGCCGGGGATCGCCGGGCAGCAGCACGGCGTCGGCGATGTCGCCCGGCTTGGCCTCGTTGTGCGGGGTGGGGGCGCTCATGGCGGGGCCGGACGAGCCGCGCTCAGCGCTGTCCCACGATGAAGCGCATAGCCTCCTCGCGGGTGGCCACGCTCGTGCGGAACAGCCCGTGCACTGCCGAGGTGACCGTGGTCGACCCCGGCTTGCGCACGCCACGCATGGTCATGCACAGGTGCTCGGCGTCGACCACCACCATCACGCCCTTGGGCTGCAGGGTCCGGTCGATCTCGTCGGCGATCTGCACGGTCAGCCTCTCCTGCAGCTGCGGCCGCCGGGCGTAGGCGTCGACCAGGCGGGCCAGCTTCGACAGCCCGGTGATCCTGCCGTCGTCCCCCGGGATGTAGGCCACGTGTGCCTTGCCGATGAAGGGGAGGAGATGGTGTTCACAGATTGACTGCATCGGGATGTCCCGCACCATCACCATCTCGTCGTGCTCGGCCTCGAACGTGGTGGCCAGGTGCGTGTCGGCCTCTTCGTGCAGACCCGAGCAGATCTCGGCGTACATGCGCGCCACCCGCGTCGGCGTGTAGCGCAGGCCGTCGCGGTCGGGGTCCTCGCCGATGGCCTCGAGGATCTCGCGCACCGCCTTCTCGATGCGCGCCAGGTCCATCGGCGTGTCGATCGGGGGGAACTCCTGGCTGGGCCACTCGTCGGCCATCGGAATCCGTCCCGTCGTCAGGTGCCCGACGGGCGCAGCTCGCGCCGACCCCAGCGGAGCACCCGCCGCCACACGGGCACGGGCTGCGGCGCCCGCACGGGCCGCACATCGGGCTCAGGCTGGCCGGTGGCCTCGGCCACCGTGACCCCCACGGGCTCGCGGGGACCTTGGGGCAACACGCCGGTACCCAGCTCGTCGAGCGGCAGCTCGATGCCCGCGCCCTTGTCGAGGTCGCCGAACACGTCGGCCAGCTCGCTGTCGTCGAGCGTCTCCTTCTCGACGAGCGACGTGGCCAGGCGGTCGAGCGTGGACCGGTGGGTGGTGAGGATGAAGCGCGCCCGCTCGTGGGCGGCGTCGACCAGCCGCCGGACCTCGTCGTCGATGAGGCCGGCCACCTCGTCGGAGTAGGTGGCCTCCTGGCCATAGTCCCGCCCGAGGAACACCTCGTGCGACTTGGAGCCGAGCTGCTGGGGGCCGAGCCGGTCGCTCATCCCGTACGTCGTCACCATCTGCCGGGCGATCTCGGTGCAGCGCTCGATGTCGTCGCTGGCGCCGGTCGTCGGCTCGCCGAACACCAGCTCCTCCGACGTGCGCCCGCCCAGCAGCATCGTCATGGTGTCGACCAGCTCGCTGCGGGTCTTGAGGTACTTGTCCTCCTCGGGCAGGGCCAGCGTCCACCCCAGCGCCCGCCCCCGCGACACGATCGAGACCTTGTGGATGGGGTCGGTGCCCTCCAGCACGTGGCCGACCAGCGTGTGGCCGCCCTCGTGGTAGGCGATGACCCGCTTCTCGCGATCGGACATGACCCGCGTCTTGCGCTCGGGGCCGGCCAGCACCCGGTCGATCGCCGCCTCCATCGCCGCCATGGAGATGTCCTCGCCGCCCCGGCGGGCGGTGAGCAGCGCCGCCTCGTTCATGAGGTTGGCCAGGTCGGCCCCGGTGAAGCCCGGGGTCCGCCGGGCGAGCACCTCGAGGCGCACGTCGTCGCCCAGCGGCTTGCCCTGCGCATGGACCCCGAGGATCGCCTTCCGCCCCTCCAGGTCGGGTTGGTCGACCACGATCTGCCGGTCGAACCGCCCGGGTCGCAGCAGCGCCGGATCGAGGATGTCGGGCCGGTTGGTGGCGGCGATGAGGATGACGCCGGTGCGGGCGTCGAAGCCGTCCATCTCCACGAGGAGCTGGTTGAGCGTCTGCTCGCGCTCGTCGTGGCCGCCGCCCAGGCCGGCGCCCCGGTGGCGGCCCACCGCGTCGATCTCGTCGACGAACACGATGGCGGGGGCCGCCTCCTTGGCCTTCTCGAACAGGTCGCGCACCCGGCTGGCGCCGACGCCCACGAACATCTCGACGAAGTCGGACCCGGAGATGGGGAAGAACGGCACGCCGGCCTCGCCCGCCACGGCTCGGGCGAGCAGCGTCTTACCGGTGCCCGGCGGACCGAACAGCAGCACGCCCTTGGGGATGCGGGCCCCGATGGCGTGGAAGCGTGCCGGGTCCTGGAGGAAGTCCTTGATCTCCTGGAGCTCCTCGATGGCCTCCTCGCAGCCCGCCACGTCGGCGAAGGTGACGACGGGGTCCTCCTTGGGGACCTGCTTGGCCTTCGACTTGCCGAACTGCATGACCCCGCGGCCGCCGCCGTGCATCACGTTCATGACCAGGAAGAACGCGCCGATGATGAGAACGACGGGCAGCAGGCTGAACAGCAGCCCCGTCCAGATGGAGTCGCCCTGGGAGCTGGTCGTCACCTCGATGGGCGGCTCGGCGTCGCCCAGCTCCTCGACCAGCTCGTCGGAGAACTCGGCGGGATAGGTCACCTTGTAGGCGCTGTCGTCGCGCAGCTCGCCCTCGACGACGTTGTCCTGGTCCTTGATCTCGGCGGTCGCCACGTCGCCGTCGGCGACGGCCTCGCGGAACGAGGAAAGATCGAGCTCCTCCCGGTCGGTGCCCGGGCGGAACAGCTGGATCCCGAAGAAGAGGACGACGAGCCCGAGGGCGAGGTAGATGATCGCGGCGCGGGGCAGGCGTTTCACGGCGCCGTCAGGCTACCGGGGGATCACACCCCACGGGGAGGCGCCCCCGTGTACTCGCACACGTACGGGAGGTTGCGGAACCGCTCGTCGACGTCGAGGCCGTAGCCGAGCACGAAGGCGGGTGGGATCTCGAAACCCACGTAGCGCAGCTCCGAATGGACCTTCTGTTTGCCCTGGCGGACGAACAGGGCGCACACCGCCAGGCTGGCCGGCTGGCGGGCGACCAGGTTGCGCAGGAGGTAGGACAGGGTGAGCCCGGAGTCGATGATGTCCTCGACCACCAGCACGTGCCGCTCGGCGATGTCGATGTCGAGGTCCTTCACGATCCGCACGACGCCGGAGGACCGGGTCGAGGCGCCGTAGGAGGACACGGCCATGAAGTCGACCTCGACCGGCAGGCGGATGGTGCGGGCCAGGTCGGCCATGAACACGAAGGCGCCCTTGAGCACACCGACGAGCAGCGGCGGGCGGCCGGCGTAGTCGGCCGTGATCTCCTCGCCCAGCTCGGCGATGCGCGCCTCGATCTCTTTTTCCGCCACCACGACGGCGCCGAGCGAGGGTTCGTCGAGGTGGTGGATGAAGTCGCCGGGGGGGTGGCTCATACGAGTGCCCGCCACGCTAGCCGGGGCGCCCACCGCCCACCTCCAGGCGCAGGCGGCTCCGGGTGCGGGCCACCCGCCAGCCTCCCGGGACCTCGCAGGCCACCGCCTCGCCCCGGGCCACGGCGAGGACGCGCTCGACGGCGGCGGCGTCGGGCGGATGGCGCTCGGCGCCGCCGGGACCGGCGTCGCGCAGCCACCGGCGCACCGCCCGTCGCGCCAGCGGCGCCGGGGCCGCCGCCAGTGCCCGGGCGTCCTGGGGGTCGACGGCCGCCGCCAGCTCGTCGAGCAGCGTCGCCTCGCTGCGGGCGATGTCGGCCTGGCGGGCGAGGACCTCCACGACGTCGCGTTCGGCGATCGCGTCGAGCAGCGGCAGCAGCTCGTGCCGCACCCGGTTGCGGCGGAACGCCGGGTCGGTGTTCGAGGGGTCGTCGACGGGCTCGAGCCCCAGCGAGGCGCACAGGGCGCGTGTCTCGCGGCGCCGCAGCCGGCGGATCGGGCGGCGCTCGGGGCCCATGCCGGCGAGCCCGTCGAGGCCGGACCCGCGCAGGAGGTTGAGCAGGACGGTCTCGGCCTGGTCGTCGGCGGTGTGGCCGACGAGGGCGTCGGGGGGCAGGGCCGCGTAGCGGGCGGCCCGGGCGCGGGCCTCGAGGTTGGGGCCCGGGGGCACGTCGACCTGCAGTGCCTCGAATCCGGCGCCGAACCTCTCGGCGGCGGCCCGGACGACCTCGGCCTCGTCCCCGGAGCCGGGGCGCAGCCCGTGGTCGACGTGGACGGCGGTCGCCT
>DASQUY010000498.1:0-2683 GCA_035641055.1 Acidimicrobiales bacterium
CCTGGTTCTTCCGGGCCGACGCCCGGTAGGGGTACAGGACGTAGCCCTCGTAGAGGACGGCGTCGGCCACGGCGCGGGCGGCGGCGAACCGGTCGGTGGCGGTCCCGGTCGCGGCGGTCATTCTCCCGCCTCCCCTGCATCCTTCAGCAGGCGCTCGAGCGCCTGGTCCCACGTGGGGAGGGCGTGGGTGGCCTTGAACCGCGCCAGCGCGTCCAGCGTGTCGCGGCGCACGCGAAGCCAGGCGCTGTTGGGGAAGTAGAGGTCCATGACGGCCCGCCACGTTGCGACCGGCAGCCGGAACGACGCCTCTGCGTCCCATGCCACCGGCTCGGCCGCGAACCCGGCGTCGCCCCGGCTGAACACGGTCCCGGAGAACAGGAGCACGAGCGGGATCTCGCCGTCGCCCAGCGCGTGGAGGTACTTGGCGCCGGCGACCTCGAAGTCGTAGCTGCATTCGACCGGCAGGTCGACCTCGGTGGAGCCCGTGAAGGCCCCGACCGTGGTGCCGATGTGGGTCCACAGGAACGGGCGCAACGAGTCGCCCCATTGCGGCGTCTCGCCGAACAGCTCGTAGAGCCGGGCCTCCTCGTCGGCGTCATAGCGGCGCCGCTGGGGCTCGATGCGGATCTGGCAACGCAGGGCCACGGCGTGGACGGCGGCGGCGCTGGTCTCGGCGATCCTCAGCCGGAGCGCGAGCGTCGGGACCGCGGCGTGGGGCTCGGCCCGGGCGCCCAGCACCTCGAAGGCGAGCGCCGTCATCGGGCCCTCGCCCGCACCCGGTCGAAGAAGCCGTCGAGCGCCTCGTGCGCCTCGCGGCCACCGTCGAAGCCCCGCCACAGCCGGCGCAGGTGGCCGACCAGCTCGTAGCAGGCGTCGATGGGCACGAGGAAGCACGCCGAAACGTCGCCCTCGGCGCGCACGAGGAGCGCCTCGACGTCGGGTTCCAGCGCCGCCAGGGCGGGGTGGGCCGCGACGAGCTCGTCCCAGGTCTCGAGGGGCAGCAGCGACTCGGTCGCACCGGCCGGGCTCGGGTAGAAGGCGGCCACCCGGTCGAGCGCCGAGTTCACGAAGAAGAAGGCGACGCTCACCGGGATCTGGAGGGCGTCCCACTGCGCCGGCGACAGCCGGACGCCGGACAACGCCAGGTAGCGGTCGGGGACGGCCCGGTAGTGGCCACCGCCGGCGCCCTCGAGGGTGAAGAGCAGGTAGCAGCCCCGGCAGGCACACAGCAGGCGGCGAGCCTCCAGGTCCACGAGGTGGCCGTGCTCTCGACCAGCCAGAGACTCGGTGCACAGCTCGCAGTGCTCGCCCGCTCGGGGGACCGGGCGCGGGCGGGATTCGCGCAGGCGTTGCAGCACCGCTAGCGCGTCAGTCACGCCAGCACCCCGGACGGGCAGCTCTCGTAGACGGGCTTGGTGGTGAGCGCGACCGGCACGCGGCTGGAGGGCGTCCGGGGCTCCTCGACGTCGATCCTCGTGATCTCCGGTGCCGCCCCGACGATCGCCTGCTCCACGGCGTGCTGAAGGGTGACCGGGGAGGAAGGGCACCCGTCGCAGCTACCGAGCAGGCGAAGCAGCACGGCCCCCGCGTCGATGTCGACGCCGAGCAACTCGACGTCGCCGTCGTGCTGGGCGAGGAGCGGCCGAACGCCCTCCAGAGCTCGCTCGACACGTTGCGCCACCGGGTCGGGGTGGAGGCCGTGGACGAGCAGCAGACTGGCCACGAGCTCGTCGTCGACCAGGCGGCCCATCACGTCCGGGGCGGCGTCGCCGACCAGCTCCACCACGCGTGCGAGGCCGCCGCCGTACAGGTCGGTCACCGAGCGCAGCAGCTCCTCGGCGAGCCCGTACGAGCGCGGATCGGCGGCGGCGTGCAGCTCGTCGAGCAGCCGCTCGATCCGGTCACCTGTGGCACGGAGGTTCTGCGGTGGGGCCATGCCACGCTCCCGCGGTCAGGTGGCCAAGGTGGCGTCGGGAACCTGCGTCGGGGAGTGCAGCGTCTCGATCACCTTGCCCTTGCCCAGGTACATGTGCACACCGCAGGGCAGACACGGGTCGAAGCTGCGGACCGAGCGCATAATGTCGATGCCCTTGAAGTTGTCGAGGTCGTTCTCCTCGAAGATGGGCGAGTCGATGACGGCGTCCTCGTAGGGGCCGGCGGTGCCGTAGACGTCTCGGGGGTTGGCGTTCCACGGCGTGGGTGGGTAAGGGTGGTAGTTGGCGATCTTCCCGTCGCGGATGACCATGTGGTGCGACAGCACCCCCCGGACCGCCTCGGTGAAGCCGCAGCCGATGCCCTCGTCGGGCACGTCGAACGGCTCCCACGTCTTGGTCCTGCCCGCCCGGACGTCGGCCAGCGCCTTCTCGACGAACCCGAGGGCGGACGCCGCGGCGTAGGCCTGGAAGTAGGTGCGCGCCCGGTCGCGCTCGATGGTGTTCGACCACTGGGGGATCTTCCACTCGAGCGTGACCTCGGGCTTGAGCGCGGTCTTCGGCAGGTGGATCTGCACGCTGTGGCCCGTGGCCTTGATGAAGTCGGTGTCCACGAGACCCGACAGAGCCGTCGACCACAGGCGGGCGAGCGGCCCGCCGCCCGTGTCGAGGGCGAGGTGGTCGGCCCCGTTGAACCAGCGGGGCGACATGACCCAGCTGTACTTGTCGTCGAAGTCCCGCTTCTGCGGCCT
>DASQUY010000499.1:0-8814 GCA_035641055.1 Acidimicrobiales bacterium
GTGCTCCGGAGGGATGCTCCCGGCGAGGATGTCGTCGTCGAGGGCCTCAGGGCCGGCCGAGTCGACCGGCACCCTGACGAACAGTCCGCCAGGCGGCAGGTTGGCGACCAGGACCTCGGTGCGGCCGCCGCGCCGCAGCGCGCGGACGAGCTCGGAGAGCTGCCGCTCGAAGGTGGCCGCCGGGACCGTGGCATTGAACTCCACGCGGCCGAGCCACACGGTGACCAGCGTGGGTTCCAGCTCGCGCGCCAGCGGGAGCTGCTCGTCGAGTGCGTCGGCGACGCTGGTTCCCG
The DNA here is from genome assembly GCA_035641055.1 of Acidimicrobiales bacterium. Lineage (GTDB taxonomy): Bacteria > Actinomycetota > Acidimicrobiia > Acidimicrobiales > VFJN01 > DASQUK01. Next base: position 294 of record DASQUY010000499.1, read on the forward strand.
GCGTGGCGCCGTTGACGAACACCGTCTCGCGGGGGAGCGCCGTGCGGTAGAGCACCTGCGGCCACGCCTCGACCGTGGGCCGGTCGAGCCCCACCCCAACGGTCTCGTCCGATCCGATCGCCAGGTAGACCGGCGCCGCCTCGTCCGTTGGGCCCGCACCCGGCGGCGGGCCGCCGGCGTCACCGCCACCGTTCGAGCACGCGCCGATCAGGACCGCCGCCGCCGCCGCCACCGCCAAACTGGTTGTAGCTGTGCGGCATATAACCGCATAGCTACAACCAGAACGGCGGGGAGGGACGGCCGCTGGCGTCGATCGGCGCCTCACGCCTCGACCGCCTCCCGGGCGGGGAGCCGGGCTGCCCGTCGCGCTGGGAGGCCCCCGGCGACGAGCGCCAGCAGCCCGGCGCCGGCGACGCTCGCGGCGGCGATGCCCAGGGGGATCTGCAGCTCGATCCCGGCCAGGCCCTCGCCGCGCAAGAAGTCGTTGACCACGACCCCGACCAGCGCAGCCAGCCCGAGGCCGAGCAGCGTCCCCACCAGCCCCCCGACCAGCCCGAGCACGCCGGCCTCGGTCAGGAACAGCCGGAGCACGTCCCGGTCCCGCGCCCCGATGGCCTTGAGCACCCCGATCTCGCGGCGCCGCTCCCGCACGGCGGCGAGTAGCGCGTTGCCGATCCCCATGGCGGCGATCGCCAGCGCGATCAGCCCGATCCCGGCCAGCACGATCTCCACCACCCGGAGGTAGCGCTGCACGCTGGCGATGACGTTCTCCGGGGCCCGGGTGGCATACCCGATGTCGTGGATGTCGTTGCGGACGGAGGCGACCTCGTCGAGCCCCCGGGCCACGACGAACGCCCCGCTGTAGGGCGACGACGCCAGACCGAACCGCTCGTCATCCTCGCCGGCCAGCGTCCAAGTGCGGGCCTCGCTCACGGCCGCGAACGGTGCCAGCAGCGCCCCGGCCTCGGCCGCCTCCTGGGCCACTACGCCCACGATCTCGGCCCGGGTCCAGCGGGCGCGCACGGCGTCGCCGAACGAGCGGGGCGGGCCGAGCTGGATCTCGACGCCCAGCATGCGATCGGCATCGGTCCGGTCGAGGTCGAAGCGGGCCAGCCAGGTCGGCGTCGCCACCACCTCCACCCGCGAGCCCCGCTGCGGGAGCCGGCCGGCCAGCACCGAGATCGGCAGGTCGCCCGCCCGCCCCAGGTCGACCCCCACCACTGTCTCGAACAGCATGCCGTTGCCGTCGCCCGCCGGCCCCCCGTCGTCGTCGGGGAGGGAGAGCTCCGTGCCGTCGGCCAGCGTCACCGGATCGGGCGGGATCACCGCCACCCGGGCGGCCACCACCGGGAGCACCTCCTCCACGTCGGGCAGGGCAGCCATCTCCGCCAGCGCGCCGTCGTCGAGGTTGCGGGGCTCGCCCGGGTCCGCGTCGTCGCGGTCGACCTGGTTGGGATCGGGTTCGGCCGCCGCCACCGTGATGCCGGCCAGTGGCCCGCCCTCGGCCAGCTCGTCGAGCACCCGCACCTCGGCGGTGCGGGAGACGGTGAGCAGCGCCGAGAACAGCGCCGTCGCCAACGCCACCGCTAGCACCGTGAGCACCGCCCGGCCGGGTCGCCGGCGCACACCCCGGGCGGCGAGCACGGCCACGTCACGCCAGGTCACGACACGAGGATGCCCCGGTCGAGCGCCACGCACCGCGGGGCCCGCGCGGCGAGGGCGCGGTTGTGGGTGACGACGAGCAAGGTGCAGCCGCGCTCGCGGCGTAGCCGCTCGAGCAGCTCGATGACCGCCGTGGCCGAGCCCTCGTCGAGGTTGCCGGTGGGTTCATCGGCGAGCAGCAACCGCGGGCGGTTGGCCAGGGCGCGGGCGATCGCCACCCGCTGGCGCTCACCGCCGGAGAGCTGGAGGGGCCGGTGGTCGGCGCGGTCGGCCAGGCCGACGGCGGCGAGCAGCTCGGCGGCCCGTCGCCGGCGGGCGGTGGTGCGCCGTCCCGCCAGCGTGCCGGCGAGCTCGACGTTCTCCGCCGCCGTCAGTGCCTCCAGCAGCCCGAAGTGCTGGAACACGAAGCCCACCGTGGCGCGTCGGTAGGCGGCGAGGTCGTCGCCGCGGAGGCGGGCGAGATCGATGCCGCCGACCGTGGCGGCCCCCTCCTGCAGCGGTTCCAGCCCCCCGAGGACCGACAGCAGCGTGCTCTTGCCGGCGCCCGACGGCCCGGTCACGGCCACGTAGCCGCCGGGCGGAACGTCGAGGCGGACATCGGCGAGCACCGCCAGGTCGCCGCCGGGGGCGGGGTAGCGGTGCGTGAGCCCGCGGACCGCGATCGCCGCCCCGGCGCCATCGGGGCTGGGAACGGCGGCGCGGGCTGGGTCCGGGCCGGGGGCGGACCGCCTCATGGGTCATGACGCTACGGCCCGCCACGGCCGATGAGACCGCGGCGGAGGTGTCAGGCCGCCAGGAGGACGTCGGCGATGCGCTCGCGCAGCTCGGTGACGTCGTTGCGGGCCGCGTGGGGCTCCATGGCCCGGTGCAGGGAGATCAGGTTGTCCCGCACGCGTCCGGAGTTGACCCGCTGGGCGGCCGCCAGCGCCCGGCGGCCGGCGTCGACACCCTGGTCGAGGTCGCCGACGGTGGTGTCGAGCTCGGCCAGCGCCAGCAGGGCCAGGGCGTGGGAGCGGGCCGAGTCCTCGCCGTGGCCGCCGGCCGAGGCCTGGTGCCGGCCGCCCGCCTGGACCACGGCGTGGGCGCTGTGCCCGGTCACCGCCAGGCGGTCCCACGCCATCCCCGTGTCACCCCAGTGGTGGGCGTGGCTGTAGTGGGCCGCCCACGGCCGGTCCTCGCACTCGTCGAGGTCACGCGACGCGAACCACTGGTCGGCCGTGCCGATCGCCGCCTCCGTTGCCTTGGCGTCGCCGGCCTCGGCGCAGGCCCGGGCCTTGAGGGCCCACAGCATGGCGTGCTCGGTGGGCACGAGCCGGCCCTCGCCGCCCTCGAGCGCCCGATCGATCAGGCGGATGGCGTCGTCGGGCCGGCGCAGCCAGGTCGACTGGCGGGCCATCGACCCCAGCACCCGCGCCTGCAGGCTCGGGTTGTCGGCCTCCTCGGCGCAGCGGGAGGCGACGTTCCAGAGCCGGAAGGCGTCGCGGTAGCGCTCCAGGTCGAAGGCCATGAACCCGGTGTTGCATGCCAGCCACCCGACGGCCACGAGCAGTTCGGAGCGGAGCCGCGCCGGGCAGCGCGCCTCCAGCAGGTCCCGCGCCCGGCGGGTCTCGATCAGGGCGGCGTCGAAGCCGAAGCCGCCGCCCCAGCGCAGGTCGCCGCGCTTCACCGCCATCGCCGTCTCGCACACCTGGGCGATCTCGGTCGCGCCCACGCGGGACGGTGGCGTGGTGGGCACGATCGAGTCGAGACCGTCGATCGTTCCCGCCGTCGCCAGGTCGACGGCCGGGTGGAGCTGCTCCGGACCCGTCCTCTCGGTGAACCTGTTGGCCACGTCCCAACCTTCCCCTGATCTGTGCCCCCACGCGCATCGTTACATAGGATGTGCAACGACGAAACCCCCACGCGGCGTGTTTCTCTTTGCGTAGTGTGACCAGCGCGACCAGGGTTTTTCTCACTGCGGGGCCGGGTGGCGTAACCACGAGGAGTGGTGACGTGGGCGGCCATTGCGGTGCCGGCCACGGGTGGGGAGACTGACCGGCGCACCATCGACGGACAGGGACCGACCCGCGTGACCTCTTCCGTGAGCGACAGCCCGGGCACCGACGGCGACGGGCCCCGGCACGCCATCCGGCGGGGCAAGCGCAGGGGCCGGGGCCGCCGACCCTGGCGCAGCGGCCGGCTCGAGTTCGCGCCGCGCCCGCTCCCGTTCGAGGAGCGGAGCGCCGTCGGACCGACGCTGTTCCGCGAGCAGCGCAAGCGGATCGAGGCGGGAACCATCCTTGCCGGACTGGTCGCGCTCGGGACCGTCGCCTTCGTGGCAGTGCTCGCCTACCGGGCGACGCGCGTCGACGTCGAGCAGACCGGGCTGACAGAAGGTGCGGTGCTCAACCGGCAGGAGGTGGAGGCCCTCGAGGTGCGGCTCGGCTTCGACTCGCCGGACGACGCCCAGGGGGCGACGCTGAGCTTCGACGGCGAGGAGGTCGAGGACCCGACCGTCGAGGGCGACACCATCGTCTGGCGGCCGCCGGGTGAGCTGGCCGAGGGCGACCACACGCTCGCCCTGTCCGTGCCGCGCCCCGTGCTCGACGACGGTCACCGCACCTGGCGGTTCACCGTCGACCTCACCGCGCCGGCGCTCGACGCCCCGCCCGTGGCCGAGGCCGTGCCGATCGACGCCTCCGCCACGGTGGAGGGCAAGGCCGAGCCCGGCGCGACCGTGCGGGCCGATGGGGACGAGGTCGAGGTCGCCGACGACGGCAGCTTCACGCTGTCCTACCCCCGGGCACCAGCGGGGCCGATCGTCCTGGAGGCGACCGACGAGGCGGGCAATCGCACCCGGGCATCGGTGATCATCCCCGTGCGCTACCCGGGCCTGCGGGCCGTCCACGTGACCGGGCCGGCGTGGAGCAACGACCAGCTACGCGGCGGGGTCCTCCGCCTCGTGGACGAGGGCCGCATCGACGCGGTGGAGCTCGACCTCAAGGACGACCAGGGCGTCGTGCCCTTCGACACGGACGTCGAGCGCGCCCGCCGGATCGGCGCCGTGACCGAGTTCTACGACCTCGACGACGCCGTGCGCACGCTGCACGAGAGGGGCGTGCGGGTCGTGGGGCGCATAGTCACGTTCCGCGACCCGACGCTGGCCCGTGCGGCGTGGGGGGCCGGCCGGGCCGACCAGGTGATCCAGGCGGCCGCCGGGGGGCCGTACCAGCCGTCCGCCGAGTCCGGCCCGTTCGCCAACTTCGCCCACCCCGCCGTGCGCCGCTACAACCTCGACCTCGCCGTCGACGCCGTGAACCGGGGGGTCGACGACATCCTCTGGGCCGACACGCGCCTGCCCCGCGGCGACCCCAACGGCATGGTCGTGCCGAGGCTGTCCGGCTCTGTCAGCGACGCGATTGTCGGGTTCCTGGCCGAGGCCCACACGGAGCTGCGTCGCCGGGGCGCCTACCAGGGGGTCAGCACCGACGGCGGGGCGGTGGACAACGGCGCCGCCAGCGGCCAGGACGTGGCCCGCATGGCCGCCAACGCCGACTACGTGGCGCCCCAGATCTTCCCGGCCTACTGGACCCCGGGCAACGAGGGGGTGGACAACCCAATCACCCAGCCCGGCCAGCTCGTGCGCCGCCTGCTCGAGCGTTACGGGCGGGCCACCGCCGACACCGGCGCCGTGCTCGCCCCGTGGCTGCAAGACTTCACCGTTGGCGGCGTGCCGTACGGTGAGACCGAGGTGCGGGCCCAGATCAGGGGAGCGCGGGCGGCGGGCGCCAAGGGCTTCCTGCTGTGGGACCCGTCGGTCACCTACACCGCCGCCGCCCTCGACCCCCAGTAACGAACTAGCCCTGCGGCTCGAGGTCGGCCAGGAGGTTGAGCAGGTCGTCGGCGTGCTCTTCCTCCATGGCGAGGATGTCCTCCATCATCCGCCGGGTGGTCGGGTCCTTGTCGCCCAGCCACTGGATGATCTCGGCGTAGGACTCGATGGCGATGCGCTCGGCGACGAGGTCCTCCTTGATCATGTCGACCAGGCCGTCGCCCTCGACGTACTCGGCGTGCGCCCGGTCCTCGATCCCGACCGGGGAGAAGTTGGGCTGGCCCTGGAGCTGGGTGATGCGCAGGGCGATCCGGTCGGCGTGGCCGAGCTCCTCGTTGGCGTGCTGCAGGAACTCGTCCGCGACCGGTTGGCTGTTGAGGCCGTCGGCCATGAAGTAGTGGCGCTTGTACCGCAGGACGCACACGATCTCCGTGGCGAGCGCCTCGTTCAGGACGTCGACCACCTTGGCTCGATCGGCGCCGTAGGCCGCCGTGATCGGCCCCTCGTCCATCTTCGCCCGGGCCCGCTCGCGGAGCGTGGTGATGTCCGTGAGGAAGTCGCTCATGGAGGGACAGTAGCCGCGGTTGGTGCCCCCCGAGGCCGGGGGTAGGGTCCGGGCGATGGCCGACCGGGCGACGTTCGCGGACCAGGCGATGGGGCTCATGCCGTCGCTTTATGCCGCCGCCCTGCGCATGACCCGGAACCCGGCGGACGCCGAGGACCTGGTGCAGGAGACGTACCTGCGGGCCTATCGGGGGTTCGGGGGCTTCGAGGAGGGCACCAACCTCAAGGCCTGGCTGTACCGCATCCTCACCAACACCTACATCAACACCTACCGGGCCCGAAAGCGGCGGCCCGAGGAGACCGAGCTCGACGAGGTCGAGGACCTCTACCTCTACCGCCGCATCGGCGGGTTGGAGGCGGCGATGGCCGGGCGCAGCGCCGAGGACGAGCTGCTCGACCGCTTCACCGACGCCGAGGTCAAGGAGGCGCTCGAGTCGCTCTCCGAGAACTTCCGGATGGCCGTGCTGCTGGCCGACGTCGAGGGGTTCTCGTACAAAGAGATCGCCGACATCCTGGACATCCCGATTGGTACGGTCATGAGCCGTCTCCACCGGGGAAGAAAGGCGCTCCAGAAGCGGTTGTACGAGTTCGCAGTGGAGCGCAACCTGACCGCTCCCCGCACCGGATGACGCCCATGTCTGACTGCCAAGACGCCCTCCACGAGCTGTACGGCTTCCTCGACGGCGAGCTGACCGAGGAGCGCAAGGCGGCGATCCGACAGCACCTCGACGAGTGCCAGCCCTGTGCCGAGCCGTACGACTTCGAGGCGGAGCTACGCGAGGTCGTCCGGCGCAAGTGCCAGGAGCAGGTGCCCGAGGCGCTCATGACCAAGGTCCGCGCCGCCCTCGCGTCCGAGGCCGCCCGCCTCCGGGACTGACTAGAGACAAACTGGTTGTAGCTATGCGGTCATATGCCGCACAGCTACAACCAGAACGAAGGGGTGAGGGGGCGGTTCGTGACTCGGGCCGTCGGCCCCTACCATGCCCCCATGCTCGCGGTGATCTGGCACTACTGGATCGGTGTCCTGCTCGTGATCGCGGCGGTGGGGACGCTCGGCGCCCTCGCCGTCGGCTACCTGTCCAAGGTCGAGTCGACCCGCTACCCGAAGGGCGAGTAGGGCGTGCCGGCCGCCGGCGTCCAGGCGGGCCCCATCGATTGGGGGCTCGCCGAGCGGGTCGCCATCCGGGTCGCCGGGCGTGAGCCGCTGGCGGCGTCGTACCACTACGACCGGCTGGCGGCAGATTTCACCGAGGCCACCGCCCGTGCGGAGGAGCTGGTGGCGGCAACCACGGGACTGCGCTCGCACCACGGTCACGCCCGCGCCCGCGTGGTCGATCGGCCCGACTGGGTGCGCGCCAACCTCGCCAGCTTCGGCCGGATGCTCAGGCCCCTCACCGACAAGCTGGCGTCGAGGGCCAGCGACCGGCGGGGCGCGGCGGCCGCCTGGGGTCACACGGTGTCCCGGCGGGCGGCCGGCGTCGAAGTGGGGGCGCTGCTCGGGTGGATGGCCACGCGGGTGCTGGGGCAGTACGACCTCCTCATCATCGAGGACGAGAACCCCGACGACCAGGACCTCGTCTACTACGTGGGACCCAACGTGCTGGCGCTCGAGAAGCGCTACGCCTTCCCGCCGCAGGAGTTCCGCCTGTGGTTAGCCCTTCACGAGGTGACCCATCGCGCCCAGTTCACGGGCGTGCCGTGGCTGCGAGGCCACTTCCTGTCCCTCGTCGAGCGCACGCTCGACGAGGTCGACCCCGACCCCAAGCGCTTCCTCGAGGCCCTCGGCCGGGTGGTCGACGACCTGCGTGCCGGCCGCAACCCGCTCGACGACGGCGGCCTCGCCACGATCCTCGCCAACCCCGACCAGCGCGAGCTGATCGGTCGCATCGGCGGGCTCATGAGCCTGCTCGAGGGGCACGGTGACGTGACCATGGACCGGGCCGGCGAGGGCCACGTGCCCTCGGCTCCCCGGTTCGCGCGGGCGTTGCGCGAGCGGCGCCGGCAGGCGGGCGGGGCCGCCAAGGTCCTGCAGAAGCTGCTCGGCATCGACGCCAAGTTCCAGCAGTACGCCCAGGGCGAGAAGTTCATCGCCCACGTCGAGCGGCACGGCGGCCCCGGCGCCCTCGACGCCGCCTGGCGCGGCCCCGAGTGGCTCCCGACCCTGGCCGAGATCCGCTCCCCCCAGGAGTGGCTCGACCGGATCCGGCTCTCGGAGGAACTCGTCGGGTAGAGGCGCCCCCACCCCGAGGTCATAGGTTCCACGATCGGCAGCCCGAGGTCATAGGTTCCGGTTCTGGAACCCATGACCTCGACCCTGCCGTGGTGGAACCCATGACCTCGGGACGATCCGCCGACCGATCGCGGCCCGACCGGGAGCTGGTCGCCGGCCTGCTGGCCCGGTGTGACTTCCCCCCACCGGGGGCGGCGGTGACCTGTGCGGTGTCGGGGGGCGCCGACTCCCTGGCGATGCTGGTGCTGGCGGTC
>DASQUY010000500.1:0-2706 GCA_035641055.1 Acidimicrobiales bacterium
GCGGCGAGATCACCACGAGGTCGGGCGCGCGGCTCTGCCTCTCGGCCAACCCGCGCCGCTTGGCCTCGGAGAGTTCCCGCGACACCCAGTGCGTGCGGTAGGCCCGCTCGATGGCAGCCTGCCCGCTCTTGCTGAACCGCAGCGGCCGCCGGTCCCGCGTGCGGGCCACGTACGCCGTCTCGCTCGGCTGCAGATCGCGGTCCCGAGCCCAGCGCCGGAACGTCGCCATGGCCGCGGAGATCTTGGACAGGTTGGCGTCGACCACGCGCTCCAGGTAGTCGACCCGCCCCTGGCGCCAGCGGTCCACGCTGCTCGGCGGCAGCCAGCCCAGTGCTTGCAACATGTCGATGGGACTGACGAACTGCTGCTCCGCCAGCGCTGCCTCGACAGCCTGCACGACCCGCCGATCGAGCTTGCTCCGGTTTCCCCCGCTCATGGCCGCCCAGTCTTGCGCCCTCCGGCAGGGGGCCGGGGACGTCGGGCGGCGGCTCAGGCGCCGCCGTCGAACACGGTGAGGTGGCCCCGCGTCGCCACCGGCACAGGCTCGCCGACCCCGCCGGACACCTTCTTCAGCTCGGCGTCGTCGTCTGCGTCGTCATCCACCGCGCCGACGTAGTCCCACGGCCCGCGCCGGGGCTCGCGGTACCAGATGGGCCTGACGACGTCGGGCAGGCCCGCCCGCCACACGGCGGTGCGGATTTCACACGGAGCGAACCTCCCGCTGCCCTTCGCCCGCGGCGTGGGGATGAACTTGTAGGTCGTGCCCGTGGCGTCGACGTACAGGCCGCCGCCGTTGGCCGGGTGCTCGTAGATCCAGATGTCCGGCCGGCCGGCGCGCACGACCCGCCCGAACAGGCGGAACTCGTCCAGGTGAATCGGCCACGGCACCTCGTCACGCCGGGCCCGCTGGCTGGCCAGCATGAGCGGGCGCCACCACTCGAGCAGGTGGGGCGCGTCATGGGGCGGAGTCCAGAGCTCCATGGAACGCCTCCTCGTCCTCGTCGTCCTTGTCCTCGCCCGTGTCCTCAGCACGTGCCACGCCGAGATCTTACGGACGGGGTGTGTCAAAAAGCCGTGGCGGCCCGCCGAGCGTCACAGCTCGCGGGGGACGACGAAGGCGACCAGCTTGCCCGTCCCCCACCCGACGTCCCCCCAGTCCGCGGGCAGCTCGAAGGTGGCGAGGGCGCCGGTCGGGAACTTGGTCGCCATCCGCTCCCGTAGCCGACGCTTGCCGCCGCCGGCCAACCCGATCGCGAGCTCCTGCAGGGCGGGGTTGTGGCCGACGACCAGCGCCGACGCGACCGACGGCGCCAGGCGCTGCAGCCGGCCGAGCAGGTCGTCGGCGTCGGCGTGGTAAAGGGCCTCGTCGGTCTCCAGCGGGGTGTCGGGCGGAACCCCGGGGGCCACCCCCTCCCAGGTCCGCACCGCCCGGACCGCCGGCGAGCACAGGACGAGGTCGGGCGCGATCCCGGCCTGGCGCACGTGACCGGCGAGCCTCCCGGCCGCCCGAACACCGCGGGGCGCCAGGGGCCGCAGCCGGTCCGGCAGTCCGGGATCGTCCCAGCTCGACTTCGCGTGCCGCAGCAGCCACAGGCGCTTCATGAGCGCTGCGGCACCACGACACCGTGCACCGGTGGGACTGGGGCGCCGGGCTCGCCGGCCATCGACCGCAGCAGGTCGGCGGCGCCGTCCAACCCCACGCAGCGGCGGGGCAGTTCGGCGAACGGCCACCTCCCCGCGGCCAGCAGGTCGAGCGCGGGCCTGTACGCGGTCACGTCCACGCCAAGCGCACCCAGCACCCGCAGCTCCTTGGCGACGAGGACGTCGGGCACGAACCCGTCGACCTTGGCGAAGCCCCGGGTGCCGGCCACGACCACCGTCCCGCCCGGCCGGGCCAGATCGATCGCCTGCCCGAAGGCGGCGGGCGCGTTGGCGGTGACGTCCACGACCACGTCCGCCCCCCTCACGCCGGCCGCCCGTCGCAGCTCCCGCACCGGGTCGGCGCCGGTGACGTCGACCGCGAGATCCGCCCCGAAGCGGGGCGCCAGGGCGAGCCGCTCGGCGTCCCGCTCGCCCACGCCCGTCACGAGCACGAACGACGCTCCCGCTTCCTTCGCTGCCGCCGCGGCGCACAGCCCGCGGATCCCGGGCCCCAGGACGGCCACGACCGCGCCGGCGGCCGCCCCCGGGAGCTGCACGGCCCAGCGGAGCCCGGCGCCCAGCGGGTTGAACACCGTGGCCAGCGTGGGGTCGAGCCCGTCGGGGACGGGCAACAGCACGGCGTCGGGGCCCAGGTAAACAGCCTCGGCGTAGCCGCCCCACAGGCCCGGCACCCGCGCCAACGGTATGGCCCCGTAGAAGTCGGGGAAGGGATGGCGCTCGCAGTGCCGGTAGTCGCCGGCCCGGCAGGCGGCGCACACCCGGCACGACTGGAACGGCTCGACCGCCACCCGGGCGCCCGCGGTCACGCCCCAGCGCTCGGCCGCCCGGGGACCGACCGCCTCGACGATCCCGACGATCTCGTGGCCCGGCACGAAGGCCCCGCCAACAGGCAGGGCGCCAGTGAATTGCTCGTGATCGGTGCCGCACAGTCCGCACGCCTCGACCCGCAGGAGGCCGTCGTCCTCGCCGATCGCGGGCACCGGCAGGTCACGGGGCAGCAGCCGGCCGGGCGCCTCGAGCACCAGCGCCCGTGCCGTGCGGCCC
>DASQUY010000501.1:0-2290 GCA_035641055.1 Acidimicrobiales bacterium
CCCCGCCACGCCCACAGCCCGAGCGACGCCAGCGGGCCGCCGAGCGACAGGCTCACCCAGGCGACGACGGCCACCAGGCCGGGCCACCGCCAGCGTCCCAGCGGCACCCGGAGGGCGTGGCCGGCCCGGGCCCCCTCCAGCGATCGGCGCCGACGGGCCAGCGCCCGCTCTCCCGCCACCACCGCCAGCGCCACCACCGCCAGGAGCAGGCTCAGCGCCACCGCCTGGTCGCGGTCCGCGACCCGATTGGCGTAGATCGCCCGGGTCAGCGTCTCGTACCGCAGCAGCACCACGACGCCGAAGTCGCTGATCGTGTAGAGGAACACCAGCAGCGCCCCGGCCCCGATCGCGCCGCTGATCTGAGGCAGCACGACCGTGCGGAACACCGCCGGGGGTCGCCGGCCCAGCAGCCGGGCGCTCTCCTCGAGCGAGGGCGGCAGGGCGACCAGCCGGGCCGCCACGGGCAGCATCACGTACGGCGTGGTGAACAGCGTCAGCACCAGCCAGGCGCCCCAGAGGCCCTCGGGCCGGGTCGCGCCGATGCCGATCCACCCCAGCGGCGTGTCGAGCAGGCCCCCGGGCGACACGGCCCCCATGAGCGCCAGAGCCCCGACGAAGCTCGGGAACACCAGGGGCAGGGGCACCAGCACCGCCCAGAGCCGGCGCACCGGCAGGTCGGTCCGGGTGGTGAGCCACGCCAGTCCGGTGCCCACGACGGCGGCCGACAGCGTGGTGGCCGCGCCCAGGCCGAGCGTGTTGGCCAGCGGCTCGAGCGTGTCCCGTGACAGGTAGAGGCCGGCGAGGTCATCGTCGCCGGTGATCGTTCGCCACACCAGGTAGAGCAGCGGCGCCGCGAACAGCAGCCCGATGACGCCGCAGACGGCGACCAGCGGCCGGGGTGCGGTGCCGGCGAGACTCCCCCGCTCCCGCAGCGCGACGCTGCTAGCTGAGCCCACTCTCGTCGATCATGGCCGTGGTGCCCTCCAGGCCGCCACCCAGCTCTTGCAGGTCCACCCGGGTCTTGGAGATGTCGTCGAACGGCGGGAGCGCCTCGTTCACGTCGGCGGCGTCAGCCAGCGGGTACTCGAAGGTCTCCTCGCTGAAGTAGCGCTGTGCCTCGGGCGACAGCAGGAACTCGATGAGCTGCTGCGCCTCGTCGGCCTGTTCGGACCCGTCGACCATCGATGCCGCCGTCACGAGCAGCGTCGAGCCCAGGTCGCCGTCGGGGAAGTAGTGGTTCTCGACCGGCAGGTCCGGGTCTTCGGCCTTGGCCCGGAAGGCGTAGTAGTGATTGACCAGGCCCATCGGCACCTCGCCCCGGCCCACCGCCTCCACGATGGCCGTGTTGTTGTCGAACGTGGGCGGATCGCCGGCGGCCATGCCGTCGAGCCAGGCGGCGGCCTCCTCGTCCCCGAGCTGGTCGCGTAGCACGGTGACGAAGTCCTGGAACGACCCGTTGGTCGGGGCCAGCGCCACCTGCCCGGCGAGGTCGGGCGCGGTCAGGTCGAGCACCGAGTCGGGCAGGTCGGCGGGGTCGACGAGCTCCGGGTTGTAGACGAGTGTCCGTACCCGGCCGGACAGGCCCACCCAGCCGGCGTCGGTGGCGGCGTCGCCCTCGGGCACCAGCTCGATCAGCCCGTCGGGAAGCGGCGCCAGCCGCCCGGCCGCGTCGAGGAAGCCGACCGCCCCCGGGCTCTGAGAGATGAACACGTCGGCGGGCGAGCGGTCGCCCTCCTCGTCGAGGAGCAACGCCAGGTCGGCCGAGCCGCCGTAGCGCACGTCAATGCCGATGCCGGACTCCTCGGCGAAGTCTCGGAGCAACGGGTCGATGAGGTTGGAGGTGCGGCCGCTGTACACGGTGAGCCGGTCGCCGTCACCCGAGCCGCACGCCGCCAGGAGGCCCCCACCGGCGACCGCCAACACCAGGGCGAGAACCCCTCCAGCCATCGATCGTCTGCATCCCATCGATCGCAGACTAGCCATGCCACCGCTCGGGAGTGAAGAATGCCTAACAATGACGACGACGACCCCGACCCCCCGCCCGGTGGTGATGCTCCTGCCCGCCCACGACGAGGAGGCGACGGTCGGCGACGTCGTGCGCCGCGCCCCCGCCACAGTCCTGGGCCACCCGGTCGAGGTCGTCGTCGTCGACGATGGCTCCCGCGACGCCACCGCCACCCGGGCGCGGGCCGCCGGCGCCACCGTCCGCTCCCTGGGGGGCAACCGGGGCCTGGGGGCCGCCGTGCGGGCCGGCCTGGCCTGGGCCGTGGAGCAGCAGGCGGCCGCCGTC
>DASQUY010000502.1:0-4981 GCA_035641055.1 Acidimicrobiales bacterium
CCCCCGCCATGGCCGACGATCGGATGGTGTGGCGCACCAACCCGGTGGTGGCGGCCGCCTCGACGCCGTGGCCGCACACGTCGCCCACCGCGAAGATCCACCAGTTGGCGTCGGCCTGGAAGGCGTCGTAGAAGTCGCCGCCGACGTCGAGCCCCCGGCCCGCCGCCCGGTAACGAGCACCCAGCTCGATGCCCGGGATCTCCGGCAGGCTCCCCGGCAGCAGGCTGTCCTGCAACGCCCGTGCCACGGCGGACTGCTCGTCGAAGAGCCGGGCGTTGTCGACGATGACCGCCCCCCGCTCGGCCACTGACTGGGCGAGCTCGAGCTCGTCGCTCCCGAACGTCCGGCCGGGCCGGTTCCCGAACCCGATGGCTCCCAGCAGCCGGCCCCGCGCCTGGAGGGGGAAGATCGCCAGCCCGTCGACGCCCACCGCATCCATGGCCCGGCGGCTGTCGTCGTCGGTGAACAGCGGCCGTAGGAGCTGCGCGGCCCGGACCCCGTGGATCAGCGGGCGCCCGGCGCGGAGCGCCTCGCCCAGGGCACCGGCCTGTTCGAGATCGCGGGGGATCTGTTCGGTCAATCGCCGCAGCGGTTCGACCTGCGCTTGGTCGACGTGGGCGGCCCCGATGACGGGCCGCGGCTGAGCGGTCGACTCCGCCAGCCGGACCACGCACCAGTCGGCGATGCGTGGCACCGTCATCCCCGCCAGCTGCGTGAGCGCGCCCTCGAGCTGCAGGGTGCTCGACAGCGCCGCGCTCAGGCGGTCGAGGAACTGCAGCCGTTCCTGGTCCCGCTCCGCGGCGGCCGCCATCCGCGCCCGATCCAACGCCAACGCGCCGTGCGCGGCGACGTCCTCGAGGGCCTGCTGGTCGTCGGCCGCCAACGGGCGCTCGTCCAGGAACCCCACCCCCAGCGCCCCGAACGGCCGGCCGGCGGCGTTCCTCAGGGGCACGGCCGCGAACGTCATCCCCGGCCCCACCTCGAGGGCGTCGAGCTGTGGGTACCGTCGCTTCCGATCGGCGGCGGAGGAGGCGACGACGGGTTGACCGGTCCGCATCACCTCGGCCACGGGCAGCGGCGAGCTCCGAGGGAGGCGCCCGATGCGGGCCCGCAGCGCATCGGGCGTCCCGGAGGCGCCGGCCAGCACGAGCTCGTCGTCCTCGGACAGCGTGTAGAGCACGCCACCGTCGCCGTCCAGGAGCTCGACGGCGTCGTCGAGCATGGCGCGCACGATGTCGTCGGGATGGCGGAGGGCGTTGATGCGCTCGAGCAGGTGCGCCCGACGGGCGGCCGCAGAGAACCACCGGGTGGCCTCGGCGATGACGCCGGTAGCCCCGCTGGTCCGGGGCTCGGCCCGGAGGACGGCCCAGCGGCCCCCTCGGCCCCCGAGCCGGATCACCTCTTCGCGCGGGCCCTCGCTCTCCAGTACGGCGCGCACCGTCGCTGTCGCCCGGTCCCGGTGATCTGCATGGACGACGTCGAGCCAACCGTCCCCGCGCAGGCTCGTGTCGTCCAGCGGTGAGGCGGTGGCGTCCTGGAGCCGCACCTCCCGGCACTTCCCGCCGTCGTCCCACGACAGCACCAGTGCCAGGGCGTCCGCGGCCAGGGTCGCGTCCTGGGGGTCGGCACCCGCCGGGGGTGTCCGCCCTGCAACCGCCAAGGGCACTTTGCGCGACATGCCGTCCTTAGAGTCTCGCACCAATTGGCGGACCCCGCATCAGGCCCCGCCCGAGAGCCGTGAGCGACGCTGCTCACCATGGGGCAGACTGGCGCGATGGCGCAGACCCGCTTCACCTCGGCCGACACCCCGGGAGTCAGCGCCCTCAGCTTCGGCCCCGGGCTCCCCTCCGAGAGCGATCTCCGGCTGCTCGGTCCGGTGGAGGGGCGGCGCGTCCTCGACCTGGGGTGCGGGGACGGCGCGGGAACGGTGGCCCTGGCGACGGCGGGGGCGCGGGTCATCGCGCTCGACGAGGACGACGACAACGTGCGCACCACCCGTGAGGCGGCCGAGCGCGCGGGGGTGCGGGTGGAGACCCACCACGGTCCCCTCCCCGAGCTGGCGTTCGTGCGCGCCGACACCATCGACGCCGCCGTGTCGGTCTACGGGCTGCAGGCGGCCGGCGATCTCGACCGGGTGTTCCGACAGGTCCACCGGGTGCTCAAGGCCGACCGGCCGCTCGTGTTCTCGCTGCCCCATCCGGCGTTCGCCATGCTCGACCCCGACGCCGCGGAACCGGTCGTACGCCGCGCGTGGTGGGACGCCAGCGGCGCCCGCACGCTGGGTGGGGTGTTCGCCGGCCTGACCCGCGCCAACTTCCGGGTCGACGCCCTCGCCGAGCCCCAGCCGGACCGCGCCACCTGCCCGGAGGAGGACTGGTCGAACATCATGCGCTGGGTTCCGCCCACCCTCGTCGTCCGGGCCCGCAAGGTCGCCTGACCGGGTGGGTCAGCGAGCGGCCGGCCGGCGCTCGGACCACCAGGCGAGCAGGCGGCGCTCCGCCTCCTCCCGGCCCAGCGGGCCCTCGTCGAGGCGCGCCTCCAGCAGCATCGACAGCGCCTCGCCGACCAGCGGGCCCGGGCTGATGCCGAGCAGTTCCATGACCCGGTTCCCGTCGATGTCCGGGCGGATCCGCCCGAGCTCCTCGCGCTCGCGCAGCTCGGCGATCCGGGCCTCGAGATCGTCCATGCGCTTCGCCAGCGTGCGTGCCTTGCGCTCGTTGCGGGTGGTGCAGTCGCTGCGGGTCAACTCGTTGAGGTCGTCGAGCAGCGGGCCCGCGTCCCGGGCGTAGCGCCGGACGGCGGCGTCGGTCCACACGTCGCCGTGGTACCCGTGGAACCGCAGGTGCAGGAACACCAGCCGCGACACGTCCTCGACCACGTCAGTTGGGAACCGCAGCGCCCGGAGCCGGTCGCGCGCCATGCGGGCGCCCACCACGTCGTGGTGGTGGAAGCTCACGCCGCGGGGACCGATCGAGCGGGTCTTGGGCTTGCCCACGTCGTGCATCAGCGCCGCGAGCCGAAGGACGAGCCGCGGCGACGTCCGGGCGACCACGGCCACGGTGTGCGCCAGCACGTCCTTGTGCCGATGGATCGGGTCCTGCTCGAGCCGCAGGGCCCGGAGCTCGGGCAGGAACTCGTCGGACAGCTCGGTGTCGACCACGAACCACAGCCCGGCGCTGGGATCGTCGACGACCAGCAGCTTCGACAGCTCGTCCCGTACCCGCTCGGCCGACACGATCTCGAGCCGGTGCCGCAGGCGGCGCACGGCGGCCGCCAGCGGCGCCTCCGGCTTCAGCCCGTAGCCGGCGACGAAGCGGGCGGCGCGCAGCATGCGCAGCGGATCGTCGGAGAGCGAGACCTCGGGGGCAAGCGGCGTGCGCAGCACTCCGGCCGCCAGGTCGGCGACGCCGTCGTAGGGATCGACGAGCTCGACCTCGGGGAGGCGCAGGGCCATGGCGTTGACGGTGAAGTCGCGCCGCGACAGGTCCTCGGTGATGTCGTCCGCATAGACCACGTGGGGCTTGCGCGAGTCCTTGCGGTACGCCTCGGCGCGGTGGGTGGTGACCTCGAAGGTCACGCCGTCCTTGCGGGCGCCGATCGTGCCGAACTCCTGGCCCTGCGTCCAGGTGGCGTCGGCCCAGCCGTCCAGCAGTGCGAGGATCCGGTCGGGCCGGGCGTCGGTGGTGAGATCGAGGTCGCCGCCGTCACGCAGGCGACCGAGCACCAGGTCACGGACCACCCCGCCCACCAGGTAGACGCCGTGGCCGGCGGCGGTGAAGCGCTCGGCGAGGGGCCGGACGTCGTCGAGGATCGGCTGCAGCCGCTCGGGTATCCCACCGGGAGACACGGGCCGAAGGGTAGTGAGCCGGGGAGCGAGCTCCGCTCAGGTTGCGGTGGACGGCACGCCGACGATCGGATCGAGCGTCGCCCGCAGGTCGAGCGGCCCCAGCGTGCTCAGCACGCGAGCGAGGTCGTCGAGGCTCAGGTCGGTCTCGAACGCGATCGCCGCCTCGCCGCTGCGCACGACGCCGTTGGCGATGCCGTCGGCTGCGACCGCGGCGCCGGAGTAGCCGCTGACGCCAAACGGCGTGCTGCCCGGCGGATCGCTCGTGCACCCCAGGCTGAACACGCTGACCACCAGATAGCCGGCGACCGGATCGGCGAGGTCCGTGTACGCCAGCTGGATGGCGTGGCAGGCGCCGACCGGGTCGCGTGACACGCGCGCGTCGCCCAGGATCCAGCCGGGCGGCGCGCCGCGGAGGCCGATGAGCGGCCCGCCGAGCTCGGTGATGTCCTCCTCGTTGATGAAAGGGGTCTCGTCGATCTGCCGATCGGTCGGCCGGGCGATGTCGACGGCGTCTCCGAGGTCGTCGAGCTCGTAGGTGGCGCTGACGTCGGCCTCGGTCACCGTCAGCACCACCTCCAGCGAGAGCGGACGCCCGGCGTCGCCGGCGGTCAGCGTCAGCTCGGCACGCCCGCCGTCGGCGAACCGGGCAACACCGCCAAGCTTGGGCGGATCGATCTCGGCGTGCACCACCCGGTGACCGTCGTCGTCCTCGCCACCGTCCCGATGCTCCTCGGCCTGTTCCAGCCAGAGCGCGAGCCGGTGGCTGGCGAAGCCGAACTCGCCGGGCTCGGCCTCCCGCCATGGCCGCGCCCCGATCCGCTCGGGGAATGCCGTCGTCCGGCTCCAGGCCAACGGGCTGTCCACCACGATCTCGCTGCGCGACCCGTCCGGCTGGTCGACGACCTCGTGGCTGCGCTCGGGCAGCTCCACCTCGCCGTGCACGTCTCTGTCCACCAGGTCCGAGCCACGTGCGACCGGGTCGGTGACCACGAGCCGGCTGGTGCCCTCGTAGGTGAACGTGCCGGCGTCCGCCAGGTGACCAGCGGCGGTGGAGAACAGGGCCTCAGCCGGCATCTCGGCGACACGCTCCTGCTGTTCCTCGTCCTCCTCGGACGACTGCTCGGATGCAGTGAT
>DASQUY010000503.1:0-5308 GCA_035641055.1 Acidimicrobiales bacterium
CCTCGAGCGTCTCCGGGAGGGCGGGGTCGACCTGCCGCGGTGGGACCGGCGTCTCCTGCACGTGCTTGTAGGCGATGGCCACCGCGCTGTCGCCGGCGAAGGGCGGTCGTCCCGTGGCCATCTCGTAGAGCACGCAGCCCAGGCTGTAGATGTCGCTGCGGGGATCGACGGGGGCCCCGCGGGCCTGCTCGGGCGAGAAGTAGGTGGCCGTCCCCATCACCGAGCCGGTCTTCGTGAGGTTCTGGCCGTCGGTATCGCTGACGGCGCGGGCGATGCCGAAGTCGGCGACCTTGACCGCGCCCTCGCTGGTGACCAGCACGTTGCCGGGCTTGACGTCGCGGTGCACCACCCGGTTGCGGTGGGCGAAGCCGAGGGCAGCGGCGATCTCGGCGGCGATCTCGGCGGCGCGGTCGGGGTGCAGCCGCCCCTCGTCGCGCAGCATCTCGGCCAACGTGTTGCCCTCGACGTATTCCATCACGATGAAGTAGGTGCCGTTGGCCTCGCCCCAGTCGAACACCGACACGATGTTGGCGTGCTGGAGGTTGGCGGCCGACTGGGCCTCGCGGCGGAAGCGCTCGACGAAGCCGGCGTCGGTGGCCAGCGCCGGGAACAGCACCTTGACCGCCACCGGGCGGTCGAGCATCTGGTCGCGCGCCAGGTAGACCTCGGCCATGCCGCCTCGCCCCAGCCGGCGGTGCAGCTCGTAACGACCGTTGAAGATGACCTGTCCCTGTTGCGACATGTGAGCTCCAGGTTATGACGTGGGCCTGGCTACCGGAGTTCCGACGCAACCATCCCCAGCCCGTACTAGTCGGCCGGTGCCGCGGGCCGTTCCAGGGCCCGCTGCATGACGGCCGAGGCGATCGGTGCCGCCACTGTGCCACCAGTCTGCTCGCTCACGCCCGGCTGCCCCTCCACGATCACCGCCACGGCCACGCTCGGGGGCTCGCCCTCAGGGCCGGCGAAGCCGATGATCCAGGCGTGCGAGCGGGGCTCCGGGGTGCCGAGCTCGGCCGTGCCGGTCTTGCCGCCCACCACGAAGCCGTCGAGCTGGTCGTCGAGCCGGCTGGCGGTGCCGCCGTCGACGACCGCGAGCATCGCCTCGTGCAGCAGGTCGGCGGTGTCGCCGTCCATGGCCCGGGCCCACACCTCGTCGGTGGGGGCCGTGTCGACCACCTCGCCCTGGTCGTCGCGCACCTCCCGCACAACGTGCGGCGTCATGATCTCGCCCCCGTTGGCCACCGCCGCCGCCACCAGCGCCATCTGGAGCGGGGTGGCCCCCACCTCGTTCTGACCGATCGCCAGCTGGGCGACGACAGCCGGGTTCTGCACCAGCGGCGTGCCCTCGACCTCGGTCGGGAACACCGACCGCGCCGGATCGGGCAGGTCGATGGGCACGTCGTGGTTGAACCCGAACGCCTCGGCGGCCTCGATCATGTCGTCGGCCCCCACGTCCTCGGCGCCCATCTCCGCGAACGCCGAGTTGCACGACACCTGCAGGACCAGGATCAGCGTGCCGCCGCAGGTGGAGCCCTCGAAGTTGCTGATGGGCTGGCCGACCGGCTCGCCGTTGGCGCTGACGGGCTGGTAGGCATCCCGCTCCGGGTACACGGGCTCGTCCGGCGTCACGCCGCCCCGCTCGATGCCGCCCGTGGCGGTCACGGCCTTGAACGTCGAGCCGGGGAAGAAGTTCTCCTGGTACGAGCGGCCCAGCAGGGGCTTCTCCGGGTCGAGGCTGAACAGCTCGGAGGCCTCCTCGGCACGGTTGAAGTTGTGATCCGCCAGGACGTTGGGGTCGTACGACGGGTTGGAGTACAGCGCGAGGATCTCGCCGTTGCGCGGGTCGACGGCCACGACCGAGCCCTCCCTCCCGTCGAGCTGGTCAGCCGCCGCCTGCTGGACGTCGTGGCGCATGCTCAGCGTGAGGTTGCCCACCCTCTCCCGATCGACGAACAGGTCGGACAGGTCCTCCAGCTCGAAGTCGAAGTCACCGGCCAGCTCGTCGTTGTAGGTGCGCTCGAGTCCCGACGCCCCCAGCTCGAAGGCGTAGTGGCCGGTGACGTGGGCGAACAGCGCCCCGGTGGGGTACTCCCGCTGGAACCGGTACTGGTCGTCGGACGGCACCGACCGGGCGATCTCCACCCCGTCGGCGGTGATGACCGAGCCCCGCGGGCTGGCGAAGTCCCGCTCGATCTCGCGGGTGTTCTCCGGCCGTGCCTTCAGCTCGTCGGCCTCGAAGATCGTCAGGCGGTTGACCTGCAGGAAAAGGGCCACGTAGCACACCGCCAGGAAGACGCCGAGGTTGCGGATCTGCTTGCTCACGCCGCCCCCATCACCCGACCTCGGTGACCGACTGGGCTGCCAGGCGCGCCACCCGGCGTTCCGCGGTGTCGTGGGAGATGCGCAACAGCAGCGCCAGCAGCACGTAGTTGGCGAGCAGCGACGACCCGCCGTAGGAGACGAACGGCAGGGTCACGCCGGTGAGCGGCAGCAGCCGCACCACGCCCGCCATGATGATGAAGGCCTGGAAGCCCAGCAGCGCCGTGAGCCCGGTCGCCAGCAGCCGCTCGAAGCCGCGGGCGGCCTGCTGGGCGATGCGCAGGCCGGCGCCGACCATCAGCAGGAAGGCGATGAGCACGGCCGTGGCGCCGAGCAGCCCCAGCTCCTCGCCGATGGCGGCGAAGATCATGTCGCTCTCCACCACCGGGATCTTCGTGGGCGAGCCGAGGGCGGGGCCCGTGCCGGTAAGCCCGCCGTCGGCCAGCGCGAACGCTGCCTGCACGACCTGGAAGCCCCCGTCCTTGCCCCACGGGTCGAACCACGTGTCGACCCGCTCCTGCACGTGGCCGAAGGTCTCGAAGGCGAACCAGGCGCCGCCGGCGAACATGAGCACGCCCAGCACGAGGTACGACGCCCGCTCGGTGGCGACCCAGATGAGCACGAGGAACAACGTGAAGAAGAGCAGCGACGAGCCGAGGTCGCGCTCCATCACCATGACGACCAGGGAGGCGCCCCAGGCCAGGAGCACGGGCCCCAGGTGCTTGGGGTCCGGCAGCGAGACGGGGCCGTACGCCCGGTTGACGGCGAGGAGCTCGCGCTTCTCCCACAGGTAGCCGGCGAAGAACACGGCCAGCGCCAGCTTGGCGAACTCGCCCGGCTGGAAGTTCACGGGCCCGATCGACACCCAGATCCTGCTGCCATTGATGTTGCGGCCTATCACCGGCACGAGCGGCAGGAGCAGCAGCACGATGCCCGCCAGACCGGCGGTGTACCGGTACCGCTCCAACACGCGGACGTCGCGCACCACGACGAGCGTGGCGACGAAGGCGCCCACGCCGAGGATCATCCAGACCGACTGCAGGCCGGCCAGGTCGCCGGGGTCGGCCCGGGCCTCGTCGATGCGGACGATGAAGATGTAGCCGAGCCCGTTGAGCAGGCTGGCGAGCGGGAGCAGCATGCCGTCGGCCCGGGGCGCCAGGCGCCGGACGGCGACGTGGGCGGCGAGCGGCAGGCCCACGATGATGGCGAGGAACGGCCCGGTCGTGGTGGGGATGGGGCTGTCCTCGGGCAGGGTCGTCAGCACGTAGGCGCCAACGACGAACATCGTCCCGAGCACGAGCAAGCCCAGCTCGGTGTTGCGGCGCACGGCACCGATGAGCGGCGCGGTGCCGATCATGGCGCGGTGGTCGTCGTCCGCCGTCCGGCTGCCGTGGTGGTCGTGCGACGCTCCGTCGTGGTGGTCGTGCCGGCCGTGCCGTCCGTGTCGCCGGCGTCGTCGCGATCCTCGACGCTTTCCTCCAGCGAGTCGACGTAGGTGAGGGCGTTGGTCAGCGAGGACTGCTCCTTGCCGGCCTCGAGGTCGTCCCACATGTGCTCGGGCAGGTCGGCCCGTTCGAGCTCGGTCGTCTTCTCGAGCCGTGGATCGACCCACAGGACCCCGCCCGGCCGGCCCTTGTAGATGGCGACGCGATCGCCCTCGAAGCCGACGAAGTACGTCGAGCGGCCGTACCACTGGATCGTGGCGAAGGCGCCCCCGATCAGGGCCAACACGAGGAACGAGAAGAGCACCACCCGCCAGGTGACCCGGCGGGCCCGCGGCGCCGAGGTGGGCGCCACCCGATCGACCTCCGCCTCGTCGACGTCGAGCGTCCGGGGGTCGGCGCCAGGTGCCGGGGCGTCGCCGGCGTCACCGCCGTTGGCGGCCGGGACGGCGGCGGGATCGCTCTCGGTGCGGGAGGGCTCGTCGGCCAGCGCCGCCGACGCCGCCTCGGCCCGCCCGCCGTCCTCGACCACGTCCACCACCACGACCGTGACGTTGTCGCGGCCTCCGGCCTCGACGGCCATTCGGACGAGCTCGTCGGCGGCCTCGGCCGGATCGTCGAGGCGGCCCAGCACGGCGACGATCTCGGGCTCGGGTACCTCGTTGAACAGCCCGTCTGAGCAGAGCAGGTAGCGGTCGCCGGCCACCGGCTCGACGGTCAGGGCGTCGACCGGCACGCGGTCGTCGACGCCGAGCACGCGGGTGACGATGTTGCGCTGCGGGTGGACGGCGGCCTGCTCGGGCGACAGGCTGCCCTCGCGCACGAGCTCGGCGACCAGGCTGTGGTCGTCGGTGAGCTGTTCGAGCTCGTTGAGCGAGAGCCGGTAGACGCGTGAGTCGCCCACGTTGGCGACGGCGAGCAGCTCCTCCCCGTCCTCGTCGACGCTGGCCAGCGCCACCAGGGTCGTGCCCATGCCGGTGAGGTCGGGGTCGGCGAGGCCCGTCTCGAAGATGGCCGCGTTCGCCTGCTCGATGGCGTCGAGCAGCCCGTCCACGGTGCGCTCGGCGTAGGCCCGCCCGAGCGCGTCGCAGGCGAGGTGCGACGCCACCTCGCCGCCCTGGTGGCCGCCCATGCCGTCCGCCACGGCCCACAGCTCGACATCGTCGCGGGCGAGGTAGTTGTCCTCGTTGTCGGTGCGGATGCGCCCCGGATGGGTGGCGCCGCCCCAGCGCAGTGACATCTGTCCCGCCATCGCCGTCATGCCAGCTCCAGGACCGTGTTGCCGATCTGGAGGCGGTCGCGCCGATTGATGACCATCGGCCCGGCGACACGCCGGCGGTTGAGGTAGGTGCCGTTGGTCGAGCCGAGGTCCTCGACGTACCAGTGCCCGTCGCGCTCGAACACGCGGGCGTGCACCTGGCTGGCGTAGGCGTCGTCGAGGAGCACCTGGCACCCAGCGGCTCGCCCGAGGGTGATCTCGCTGTCGACCGGGTAGGCGCGGCCCCGCAGCCCGGCCGGCTCGAGCACCCGGAGCTGGGGCTGGTGGG
>DASQUY010000504.1:0-10268 GCA_035641055.1 Acidimicrobiales bacterium
CCGCCGCCACCGCCGGGGAGGCCAGGGTGGCCGGACCCGGCACGGGCGCCGGGCGGGCGGCGGGCGGCGGGCTGTCCGACGGCGTCCTGCTGGCGATCACCGCCGCGGTGGCCCTGCCCATCTTCTGGCTCGGCTACGGCACGGACCTCGACACCGAGGGCGTGCTGCGGGCCGGCGAGCGGATCCGCGACGGCGACTACTTCCCGTCCCGCAACCCCGGCGTGCCAGTGGTCGAGACGATCGTGGGGCTGCTCGACCCGATCGGTGGCCACGTCCTCGTCAACCTGGCCAGCGTGGCGGCGCTGGCGTTCACGGTGGTCGGCATCGCCCGGCTCGTGCGGGCCTGGGGCCACGACAACGGCGACCTGATCGCGCTCGCCTTCCTCGCCTCCCCGATCGCCGTCATCGCCGGCACCTCGACCGGCGACTTCATCTGGGCGGTGGCGTTCTTCGTGGGCGCGGCGCTGGCACACCTGGCGGACCGGAGCCTCCTGGCCGGGGCGCTGTTCGCGCTGGCCATCGGCAGCCGCGCCTCGACGGCGCTGTTCGTCGTCGCCTTCCTGGTCGCCGACGGCTGGGACCCCGCCGCGCGCCGCCGCAGCCTGCGCACCGCCGCCGTGGCGTTGCCGTTGGGCGCAGCGCTGTTCATCCCCTCGTGGCTGGCGTACGACCGCACCTTCGAGTTCCTCAGCACCACCGAGGGGTGGCGCAGCCTCGGCAACAACCTGGGCCGCCTGGCGGTGAAGAACTACGCGGTGGCGGGCCTGGCGCTCGTCGGGATCGTCGCCGTGGCCGTGCCGGCGTTGCTTCGGTCCCTACGCCGGTGGGGGGCCGATCCGATGCTGCGGTTCGGGGTGCTCGGGCTGCTCGCCGCCGAGGGACTGTTCTTCCTGATCCCCTGGAAGCCGGCGCACCTGCTCCCCGCCCTCCTGGCCCTCCTGCTGTGGGTGGCGGCCAGCGAGCGGAACCGGCGGCCCTTCCTCTGGCTGCTCGTCGGGGCGGTGGCCATCAACAGCGTCGTCGCCTTCCGCCCCTTCACGAGCGACGACCCCGACGACAGCACGAGCGCCAGCTTCGAGCCCGCCGTCATGCTCGGGCTGCTCGCCAACGACATCCGCTGCCGCGCCGAGTTCATGGACGACCCGCCGAGCGTGGAGTCGCCGGCCTGGGGCTGCACCCTGGAACCCGTGCGCGGCCCCAGCGACGGGGTTCCCGAAACCGGCCCCGGCGGCTGACCCTCCGCGACCCCGCCCATCTTCGAACTTGCGGTGGTTAGGGGTGTCATAGCCCCCGTAACCACCGCAAGTTCGATCAGTGGAGTCAGCGGGCGAGCGCGTCGCGGGCCGCCGCCGCCACCTCCTCGATCACCTCGTCGGTGTGGGCCAGGCCGGGGAAGGCCACCTCGTAGGCTCCCGGGGCCAGCGCCACACCCCGGTCGAGCAGCCCGTGGAACAGCTTGGCGTAGCCGGCATCGTCGACGGCGCGGGCGCCGTCGTAATCGGTCGGCGGCGGGTCGCCCAGGTACAGCCCCACCAGCGTCGACGCCAACCGCACGTGGGCGGTCGTGCCGGCATCACCCAGTGCCGCCCGCAGGGCGTCGGCCAAGCCCTCGGCCGTGCGCCGCAGCGTCTCGTAGGCGGCGGCGTCGAGCAGGTCGAGGGCGGCCAGGCCGGCGGCGGTGGCCAACGGGTTACCCGACAGCGTGCCGGCCTGGTAGACGGGTCCGAGCGGCGCCACGACGCTCATCACGTCGGCCCGCCCGCCGTAGGCGCCGATGTTGAGCCCGCCGCCGATCACCTTGCCCAGGGCCGTGAGGTCGGGCGTGACCCCGAACAGCTCCTGCGCCCCGCCCCGGGCCACCCGGAACCCGGTGATCACCTCGTCGAAGACCAGCAGCGCACCCACCCGGTCGCACTCGGCCCGCAGCCCCGCCAGGAAGCCCGGCTCCGGGGGCACGAGGCCCATGTTGGCGGCGATGGGCTCGACGATGACGCAGGCGGTCCTCTCATCGAGGGTGGGGACGCGGTTGTACGGCAGGACGACGGTGTCGCCCACCGCCGCCTCGGTGACGCCGGCCGAGCCGGGCAGGCCGAGCGTCGCCGCCCCGCTGCCCGCCTCGGCCAGGAGCAGGTCGCCGTGGCCGTGGTAGTTGCCAGCGAACTTCACGACCGTGGGCCGACCGGTGAAGCCCCGGGCCACCCGGATGGCCGACATCGTGGCCTCGGTGCCGCTCGAGGTGAGCCGCACCCGCTCGCAGGACGGGACCCGGGCCCCGATCTCCTCGGCCAGCCGCACCTCGCGCTCGGTGGGGGCGCCGTAGCTGGTGCCGCCGGCGGCGGCCCGCTGCACGGCCTCGACGATGGCGGGGTGGGCGTGCCCGGCGATGACGGCCCCGTACGACTGGACGAGGTCGACGTAGCGCCGCCCCTCCACGTCCCAGACATACGGGCCCTCGGCCCGGTCCACGAAGTACGGCGTGCCGCCGACCGCGCCGAATGCCCGCACCGGGCTGTTGACGCCACCGGGGATCACCCGCTCGGCCCGGACGAACAGCTCGTGGTTGGTGGTCATCGGTCGTCGAGCCTACGAACCCGCCACCCGTTGCTCGGCATCGGCGATCCAGTACGGTGACCCAGCCTCCATGAGGGTCTCGGCTACGCCGAGATCGTCGCGGGCTCGGCCGAGCCAGGGTTCCCACGGCGTGGTCGGGGCCTCATCGGGCACGGCTGTAGACGACCCGCTACGAGCAGATCGACGGCATCGGGAACCCACTCGTCGAGGGTGCGCCCGTCGAACGTCGCCCGTCCGTCGACAACCTCGTTCGCCGCGAGTGTCATCGGCTACAGGATGGCGCTTGCGGCTTGCTTGGCAGGGAATCCTCTCGGCCTCACCGCAGCCGCTCGGCCACCTCTCGGGCGGCGTAGGTGAGGATCATGTCGGCGCCGGCCCGGCGGACGGCGGTGAGGTGCTCGAGCATGACCGCCGGGCCGTCGATCCAGCCCCGCTCGCCAGCCGCCTTGACCATGGCGTACTCGCCGGACACGTGGTAGGCGGCGAGGGGCACATCGAGCTCGGCCCGCGCCGCCGCCAGCACGTCGAGGTAAGCCACGGCCGGCTTGACCATCACCATGTCGGCGCCCTCGGCGAGGTCGGCCCGGATCTCCTCGAGCGCCTCCCGGGCGTTGTGCGGGTCCTGCTGGTAGCCCTTGCGGTCGCCGCCTCCGGCGATGGTGACGTCCACCGCTTCGCGGAACGGCCCGTAGAGCGCCGAGGCGTACTTGGCGGCGTAGGCCAGGATCGCCACTCGGGCGAGGCCCGCTCCGTCGAGGGCGCTGCGGATCGCGGCCACCTGGCCGTCCATCATCCCGCTCGGCGCCACCACGTCGGCGCCCGCCTCGGCCTGGGCGAGTGCCACGCGGGCGTAGAGGTCCACGGTGGCGTCGTTGTCGACCTGCCCGTGCTCGTCGAGCACCCCGCAGTGCCCGTGGTCCGTGTACTCGTCGAGGCAGAGGTCGGCCACGAGCACCAGGTCGTCGCCGACATCGGCACGCAGGTCGCGCAGGGCCACCTGCACGATGCCGTCGGGATCCCAGGCCCCCGAGCCCTCGGCGTCCTTGCGGGCCGGCACGCCGAAGAGCACCACCGCCGGCACGCCCAGCTCCGCCAGCTCGTGGACCTCCTTGCGCAGAGACTCGCGGGTGTGCTGGACCACGCCCGGCAGCGAGGTGATGGGCACCGGCTCGGCGACGCTCTCCCGCACGAAGAGGGGGGCGATCAGGTCGTCGACCGACAGGTGGGTCTCGGCCACGAGGCGGCGGAGGGCGGGCGTGCGCCGCAGCCTCCGGAGCCGGCGCTGGGGAAAGCTCACCGCGGGGATGCTATCCGGCTCCCCCTCCCCCAACTTGCGGTGGATAAGGGACGCTATGGCGTCCCTAACCGCCGCAAGTTCGTGACGGGGGCGGTGCCACCAGCTCCCGAAGGCGGGCGAGGTCCACGTCGGCGAGCGACGACAGGCGGAGGTCCGCGGCGCCGAGGTCGAGCCCGGCGGTCATCGGCCCGGGCACGGCCACGACCGCCATGCCGGCGGCCCGGGCGCCGGCGATGCCGTGGGGCGAGTCCTCGAACGCCACACACCGGGCGGGCGGCACCCCCAGCCGCTCGGCCGCCACGAGGAAGAGGTCCGGTGCCGGCTTGGTGCGGTCTGGGTCGCCGCCGACGTCGTCGCTCGTGACCACCGCAGCGAACCGGCGGCGCAGCCCGAGCCGGTCGAGGTGGCCGCCCACCCAGTCGAGGCGGGACGACGACGCCACCGCCGCCGGGATCCCGTGATCGGCGGCCACGTCGAGGAGCGCCACCACGCCGTCGGCCGGCGGGAGCTCGCGGAGGATGGCCATCCGCCGCGCCTCGCGCCGGGCGACGAGCGCCTCCCGGTCGACGGGCCGGCCGAGCCGCTCGGACAGCACGTCGGTCCAGTGCCGGCGGTCGGCGGTGCCGAGGATCGAATGCCACCAGCCGAGCTCGATGGTCTGACCGTGCTCGGCGAAGATGGCGGCGGTGGTCTCGTAGGTGCAGCTCTCGGTGTCGAGGATGAGGCCGTCGAAGTCGAAGACCAGGGTTAGTGCCCCAGCAGGTGACGTTTGCCCTCTCACGGCGAGTCAGGGGCGTCGCGATGGGCGGGTCGCCCCAAAAAGGCGAGGACGAAGGCGCATCCGTAGATGCGTCGAGGACGAGGACGCTGCGAGCGGCGGCACTGGCGTCCTGTCTGGCCGAGCCGGCAACAGGTCGCCAATGTCGCCTGCTGGGGCACTGGGTCACGCATGCTTGTCGGCCCACTCCACGAGCGCCGCGACCAGGCCGTCGAGGGTGTGCACGTCGGCCTCGACGTCGACATGGAGCCCGTGCTCGCGGGCCGTGGCCGCGGTGACCGGTCCGATGACCGCCACCACCGGGGGGATGGCGTCTACGCGGTCGCCCAGCGCCGCCACGAAGTGGGTGACGGTCGACGACGAGGTGAACGTCACCACGTCGGCACCGGCGACCGCCGCCACCTGCTCCTCGGTGAGTGGGGCCGCCTCGGTGCGGTAGCCCTCGACCACGTCGACCTCCCAGCCCCGCTCCCGGAGACCCTCCGGCAGGACGTCCCGGGCCACCGCGGCGCGCACGAGCAGTACCCGCCCGGTCCCGCCTCCCGCCCCCTCGGGGGGATCGGGGAAGGACTCCAGCAGCGACTCGGCCACGTACTGGGGCGGCACCAGGTCGGCGGTCAGGTTCCCGGCGGCGAGCGCCTCGGCGGTGCCGGGACCGATGGCCGCCAACCGGGCGCCGCCGAAGGCCCGGGTGTCCCGCCCGGCGTCGCGCACGGCGTTCAGCAGCCGCCGGGCGCCGTTGGCCGACGTCAGCACCACCCAGTCGTAGTCGGCGAGCCGCTCCACGACCGCCGCCAGGGCGGCGCCGCCGTCGGCCGGGTCCCGGATCTCGATGGCCGGGGCCTCGACCGGCGCCGCCCCCACCGAGGCCAGCCGTGCCGCCAGCTCGGGCGCCTGCTCTCGGGCGCGGGTCACGACGACCTTCCGGCCGAACAGCGGCCGGTTCTCGAACCAGGCGAGGTCGTAGGCGGCGACGTCGCCGATCACGATCGCCGACGGCGTGCCAAGCTGCCGCTCGGCGATCGTGCCCAGCGTCGCCCGCACCGTGCGCTGCTCGGGCCGGGTCCCCCACTGGACCGCAGCCACCGGCGTGTCGGGCGCCAGGCCCCCCGAGGCCATCAGCTCGTCGGCGATGCGACCGATGCGGGCCACGCCCATGAGGACGACGATCGTGCCGCCCACCCGGGCCACCGCGCCCCAGTCGACCGAGCCGTCGGGGCCGGCGTCCGGGTCCTCGTGGCCCGTGACGATCGTGACGCTGGTCGACGAGTGGCGCAGCGTGACCGGGATGCCGGCGTAGGCGGGCGCGGCGATGGCGGAGGTGATGCCGGGCACCACCTCGAAGGGCACCCCCGCGTCCACCAGGGCGGCCGCCTCCTCGCCGCCCCGAGCGAGCACGAACGGGTCGCCGCCCTTGAGCCGCACCACCGTGTCGCCTCGCCGCCCCCGCTCGATCAGGAGGTCGTTGATCTCGGGTTGCGTGAGCCGCACGTGCCCCGGCGCCTTGCCGACGTCGATGCGCTCGGCGCCCGCAGGGGCCAGGTCGAGCAGCGACGCCTGCGACAGCCGGTCGTAGACGACCACGTCGGCGCGGCGCAGCAGCTCGAGCGCCCGCACGGTCAGCAGCCCCGGGTCACCCGGGCCGGCACCGACGAGGTGGACCGTCACTGCGGCGAACCTACGCGTTTTGTTCGCGGGAATGGTCGCTCCAGCAGCCAATCCCGCGAACAAAACGCCTCATGTGCGGCCCAGGAGCGTGGCGCCGCCCCGGTCGTCCAGGAGCTGGCGGGCGAGCGAGCGGCCGAGCTCGGGCGCCTCCGACGCCGGGCCCTCCACCTCGTGCCGGACGACCGTGCCGCCGTCCGGCGAGGCCACGATCCCCCGGACCCGCAACCGCTCCCCCTCATCCAGCGTGGCGTGGGCGCCCGCCGGCAGCGAGCAGTCGCCCCCCAGCTCCGCCAGGAAGCCCCGCTCGGCGTCGACCGTGCGGCGGCTCGGCGTGTCCTCGATGTGTCCGAGCAGCGCCCGGGCGCCGGTGTCGTCGGCCCGGCACTCGACCGCCAGCGCCCCCTGGCCCACCTGGGGCAGCATCACGTCGACAGCGAGTCGCTCGGCGATCCGCTCCGCCAGCCCCAGGCGGTCGAGGGCGGCGGCCGCCACCACCACGGCGTCGACGTCGGGGCCGTCCACCCGCGCCAGCCGGGTCGCCATGTTGCCCCGCAGGCCCACCAGGCGCAGGTCGGGCCTTGTGTGGGCGAGCTGGGCGCGCCGGCGCAAGGAGCCGCTGGCCACCACCGCCTCGGGCGGCAGCCCGGCCAGCGTGGCCCCGACCAGCGCGTCGCGGGCGTCCGCCCGCTCGGGCACGGCGGCGAGCACCAGGCCCTCGGGCGTGGCGGACGGCAGGTCCTTGGCCGAGTGCACGGCCAGGTCGGCCCGGCCGTCGAGGATCGCCGCCTGGACCTCCTTCACGAACACGCCCTTGCCGCCCAGCTCCCACACGGGGACGTCGCGGCGGCGGTCACCGGCGGTCTCGACCACCACCGGCTCGACTTCGACGCCCGGCTCGGCCTTGACCAGCAGGTCTCCGACGTGGTCGGCCTGCCACCGGGCCAGGGGGGAACCCCGCGTGGCGATCCGGAGCCGGGTCACGGCCGACGCCGTCCCGCGCCTGCCGGCCCGCCGGGCCCCGCCGTCGGGCCCATGGGCGCGGCGCCGGGGCCTCGGTGCGCGCGGTCATAGGTTCCACCACGGTGCGCCCGAGGCAAGAGGTTCCGGATCCGGAACCCATTGCCTCGAGCTCGGGTCGGTGGAACCCATTGCCTCGGGTCCGGCGCCCAACCACCGGCCACGGGAGGGCGACTCCTACTCCTCGGGCTCGAACAGCTCGCGCAGGGCGGCGATGAGGCGGTCGCCCCGCGTGCTCCCGGCGGCATCCTTGAGCACCACCGTCGGTTGGTGCAGGAGCTTGGCCACCATGGCCTTCGTCGCCGCCTCCACGGCGGCCAGGTCGCCGTCGAAGCCGCGCTGGCGGAGCCGCTCGATCTCGGACCGCCGGACGGCCTCCGCCCGCTGGCGCAGGGCCACGATTGCCGGCGCCACCTCGCGGGCCGACGTGGCGCTCACGTACCGCTCGAGCTCGTCGGCGAGGATCGTCCGGACGGCGGCAACCTCGCGCCGGCGCTCCTCCATCCCGGCGGCCGCGAACCGTCCGAGGTCGTCCATGTCGAGCAGGGTGACGCCGTCGATGTCGGAGACGCCGGGGTCGACATCGCGGGGCACGGCGATGTCGACGACGAGCAGCGGGCGGTCCGGCCGCGCCGCCATCGTCGGCTCGAGGTCGGCCCGCTCGACGATCGGGGTCTGCGAGCCCGTCGAGGTGAGCAGCAGGTCGACCCCGGCGATGCGGTCGGGGACGTCGACCAGCGCCATGGGGTCGCCGCCGATGCGGCTGGCGAGGTCGCGGGCCTTGGCCGGCGTGCGGTTGGCCACGAGGACACCGGCGACCCCGGCGTCGGCCAGGGCGGCGGCCATGCCCTCGCCCATGTCGCCGGCCCCCAGCACCAGCACGGTCTTGCCGGCCAGCCCGCCCAGCCGCTCGCCGGCCATCGCCACTGCTGCCTGCGACACCGAAGCGACGTTGCGGCTGATGCCGGTGGCGCTGCGGGCCCGCTTGCCGGCCTCCAGGGCGTGGCGGACCAGCAGGTTGAGCGTCGGTCCGGCGGCGCCGGCGGTGCGCGCCCGGTCCCAGGCGGCCTTGACCTGGCCCTGGATCTCGCTCTCGCCGAGCACGGCCGAGTCGAGGCCGGCCGTGACCGCGAACAGGTGCTCGGCGGCGGCGGCGTCGTAGTGCAGGTAAAGGTGGTCGGCGAAGTCCTCGGGGGGCAGGAACGACTGCTCGGCCAGGAAGTTGCGGATGTCGCTGTAGGCGCCGTGGAAGCGCTCGGCGACCGCGTACACCTCGGTGCGGTTGCACGTGGAGAGCACCAGCGCCTCGCTCACGTGCTCGCGCCCGCAGAGGTCGTCGAGGGCCTTGGGGAGGCGCCCGTCACCGACGCTCATCCGCTCGAGCAACCCGAGCGGGGCGGTGCGGTGGTTCAGTCCGATGACGACGACAGACACGCGCGCAGGCGCTCCCTTGCAACTTCGAGCCGACCGGCCCGGACGTCCTCCAGGATCCCCGAATCGAGGACTGATCGCCAATCCAGGCCCTCGGTCGAGCGACCCTGGTCACGCACGCGCCGGCGTTCCTCGGACAACAGCCCGATCAGCGCGTCGTATTCCGGGCCGAGCTGGTCGGCCAAGCGGTCGCGCAGCCAGGAGGCGACGGCTGGGCTGTGCCCCGCGGTCGAGACCGTCACGGTCAGGCGTCCCCGGTCGAGGCGCGCCGGCAGGATCGCCGTGCAGCGCTCGGGATCGTCGGCGCTGTTGATCCACACGCCGGCGGCCTCGGCGTCGTCGTAGACCTGCTGGTTGACGACGGGGTCGCCGGTCGCCGCCACCACCAGCCGGTAGTCGGCTGCCTCGCCGCGTCGGTAGGGGCGGGCCTCGGTGACGACGCCCTGCGACGACAGCTCGGCGATCCCGGGGTCGAGGTCGGGCGCCACCACGGTCACCTTGGCCCCGGCCTCGACCAGCCCCCGCACCTTGTGGCGCGCCACGGTCCCGCCCCCGACCACCAGGCAGGGCCGGCCGTCGACCACGAGGTTGACCGGGTAGATGGGGTGGTCGACCGGCATGAGAGGGCGGCCTCAGCTCGCCGCCGGGGGCGGGGGGGCGACCGTGGCCCCCGTGGGCGCAGTGATCTGGGCGACGCGCTGGGCCGCGGTCTTGCGCTGCTGGTAGAAGCTCAGGATCTGCAGCTCGACCGCCAGGTCGACCTTGCGCAGGGACACGTCGGGGGGCACCGTCAGGACCGTCGGGGCGAAGTTGAGGATCGAGCTGACGCCGGCGGCGATCAGCTGGTCAGCCACCCCCTGGGCGGCGCCGGCCGGGGTGGCGATGATGCCGATCGAGATCTGCTGGTCGGCGGCGATGTCGGGCAGCTCGTCGATGTGGCGCACGGTGATGCCGTTCACCACGCTGCCGATGACTCGAGGGTCGGCATCGACGAGGGCGGCGATCGGGAATCCCCGCTCGCGGAACCCGGCGTAGTTGGCCAGGGCGTGGCCGAGGTTGCCGATGCCGGCGATGACGACGTGCCAGTCGTGCGTGAGGCCCAGCTCGCGACTCATCTGGAACAGCAGGTACTCGACGTCGTAGCCGACGCCCCTCGTGCCGTAGCTGCCGAGGTAGCTGAGGTCCTTGCGGACCTTGGCGGCGTTGACGCCGGACATCTCGGCCAGCCTCTCCGACGAGATCGTGGACATGCCCTCGTCCGCGACCTCGACGAGGCTGCGCAGGTAGAGCGGGAGGCGGGCGACCGTGGCCTCCGGGATCCTGCGCGCCTGCCGCTTGTCGCCGTCAGCCATCGGCCGGCATGCTACCGCCGCTTGTTCACACGCTCACAAGGGTCGAACGTCACGTTCGCGCCGGTCTGCATCAGCGGAGGGAGCGGCGGCGGAGCTTGCCGCCCACCGAGTGCGGCAGCTCGTCGACCACCGTGACGGTGGAGGGACACTTGTA
>DASQUY010000505.1:0-6456 GCA_035641055.1 Acidimicrobiales bacterium
GCGGCGGGCGACGTCGTCGGAGTAGCTGAGCTCGGTGGCGCCGTCGATGGTGATGTGGTTGTCGTCGTAGACGTAGATCAGCCGTCCCAGGCCGAGGTGCCCGGCCAGCGACGCCGCCTCGTGGCTGGCGCCCTCCATCAGGTCGCCGTCGCTGCAGATGACATAGGTGCGGTGATCGCACAGGTCGGGCCCGAAGCGGGCCCGCAGCCACCGCTCGGCCACGGCCAGGCCCACGGCGTTGGCGAAGCCCTGGCCCAGGGGGCCGGTGGTGACCTCGATCCCCGCCCCCTGGTGCACCTCCGGGTGCCCGGGCGTCGCCGAGCCCCACTGCCGGAACGCCTCGAGGTCGTCGCGCGACAGCGCGTAGCCCGTGAGGTGGAGCATCGAGTAGAGCAGGATCGAGGCGTGGCCGGCCGACAGGACGAACCGGTCGCGGTCGGGCCACTCGGGGGCGGCGGCGTCGTAGCGCAGGATGCGAGTCCACAGCACGTGGGCCAGCGGCGCCAGCGCCATGGCCGTGCCCGGATGGCCGCTGTTGGCCGCCTGGGGCGCATCCATGGCCAAGCCGCGGATGACGTTGATGGCACGCTGCTCGAGCGTGGGGGAGTCGAGGGTCATGCTCCCGCCACCCTACTGGCCGGGGGGTGACAACTTTGGGGGGGGTCACGTGTGGAAGAGCACAACGCTGGCCGTCATCCCGTGGATGAAGCTGCGGCCGCCCACGGGACCGATCTCGCCGGCGCAGAACATCCCGGCCAGCGCCGGAGTGGCCAGCTTGTCGTGCACCACTCGGGCGTCGTGGTCGGGCTCGCCGAACAGCCGCTTCCCCCGCCCGTTGCAGGTGAACACGAGCGCGGCATCACCGGTGGCTTCAGCCAGCAGGGCCCGCAGGTCCTCGTCCGCGGCCTCGGCGTCGCGCACCTGGAACTGCACGGTGGTGCCCACCCCGACCTGGTCGCCGACGGCCAGGGCCCGCTGACCGCGATCGGCGCCCACCACGCTGCGCACCAGGAAGTCCCCGCGCCCGAACGTCGCCCGGTGCTCGTCGATGGCGACTCCGATCTGCAGACCCCCGGCCAGCATGGCCCGCTCGTCCGGATCCGCCGCCCGCACCACGTCGTCGAGCCGGTCGAGGGCGGAGCGCCCCGCGATCTCCATCAGCAGGTTGCCTTCGGCGCGCGTCACGATCATGGGATCCCCGATGGGCCGGCAGCCCTGCGAGACGACCGCGGAGGTGGCCACCGAGGACGGGAGGACGGCGCCCACGCCACCGGAGGACACCACCGTGTCGTCGAGCACCAAGCGGTTGCCGCCGGGCGTCCGGGCGGCCGACGCCAGCCCGCCCACGACGGGCACCGTGAACGGCTCGGCGCGCCCCGGGACCTCGAGGGCCGCCAGAGCATCGATGATGGGATCCACCGGCAGCGAGAACGGATCGGCGAGGAGCAGGAGGGTGTCGCCCGGCTCGAACGTCGAGCCCGACAGGCCCTGCAGCGCGATCCCCGACGCCGTCCGCACGGCCTGGAGGAGCAGCGGCCGCGGGCGGGCGGCCAGACGCCCCGCCCAGAGCCCGATGGCCGGGCCATCCTCGACCTCCCGGGCGCCGCCGAGCACCGCCACCCCGGTGGCGCCGACGAGCAGGCCGGGCTGGAGGAGGCGGCGGACGCTGGCGGCGATGTCGCCCATCGCCTCGACGTGGTGGGGCGAGCAGAACAGCGCCGCGAGGTCGGGTTGCGGGCCGGTGCCCTCGAGGACGGCTCCGACGACCTCGCCGGTCGCCTCGGCGGCGTCGGGGTGCTCGGAGAGGGCGCTGGCGTAGCTCATGGGCGGATCGTGTAGGGGACGACCGTGACGGGGCCGGTGCCGATGCGGCAGTGGGCCTCGACCGTGCCGTAGTCGGCGAAGTCGACCTCGGCGCGGACCAGCCGGTAGGTGAACTTGCCCGGCTCGACCTGCAGGGGTTGCACGTTGCGGGCGACCTGGGTGCCGTCGCGGTGGAACACGACCTCGAGCACCCCCTGGCCCGGCTCGTCCGGCGGGCACCGGACGAGCACCACCAGGTGGGGCGCCACCGTCACGGGGGGACGCGAGGGCGGCACCGCCGAGAAGTGCACGCCGCCCAGGTCGATCAGCGTCGGTCCGCCCTCCGACGTCGGCCGCACGTCGATCGACTCGACGAAGAGCGCCGCGACGATGTCCATGCGTTGAACATAGACCTCCACCTGAACTTGCGGTGGTTGTCCCCCCTATAGGGGCGATAACCACCGCAAGTTCGCAAGTTCGCTAGGGGCCGACCCCGGCCCCAGAGCCTGCCCGGGCGCGGGCCGGCTGGCGCACGGGTGGCTTCTCGTGGCGCACCTGTGCCCAGCCGAGCCGACGCAGGGCGCGGATGACCGGCCATGCGAGGTCGTACTCGCCGGGGCGGTGCGCCATCCGGGCCGTCGTGGGGGCGGCGTGGTGGTTGTTGTGGAGGCCCTCTCCGCCCGTGAGCCAGGCCAGCCACTGGAGGTTGGTGGCCTGGTTGTCATAAGGGCGGGCGCCGAACGTGTGCGTCACGGCGTTGATGGCGGCGCTGAGCGACAGGTAGAGCAGCAGGTGCGTGGCGGCGGCGACGGAGCCCCACAGCGGGCCTAGGAGCAGGACCAGGATCACCAACCCGATGCCGAGCCCGAGCCAGCCGCGGTCGAACAGCGCCCGGTCCCAGCGGTCGGGGGCGAGATCCCGGGCGTAGCGGGGCACGGTGACGCCGTCGCGGGCCGCCCGCCGGTAGAGGGTGGCATTCGTGAGCTGCACCCGCACCCAGCCCAGGAGGACCGGCGAGTGGGGATCGCCCTCGACGTCGGAGAAGGCGTGGTGGCGGCGGTGCACGGCGGCCCACTCGCGGGGCTTGATGCCGGTCGTGAGCCAGACGATCACCCGGAAGGCGAGAGTCACGCCGGGGGAGAAGGTGACCGCCCGGTGCGACACGCCCCGGTGCAGGTAGAGGGTGGTGGCGAGGTTCGCGATCTGGCTGGTGACGATGCCGACCAGCAGGGCGAGAAGGGGAGCGGGCACTGCGGCGAGGGTAACTACCGACAGGTCGGTAGACAATGAAGGCTGCATTACGACGGGTACGCTCCGCCCGTGAGCGAGCGTCCCGGAGGGCAAGAGAGCGAGCGCGGCGCAGCGCAGTGCTCGGCGCCGACGGCGCCAAGAGCGGGGACCCGTTGACCGCCGGCGAGGCCAGCTCGACACGCGAGGCGATCCTCGCCGAGGCGCGCCGTTGCTTCGCGCAGAGCGGTTACCAGAGCACCTCGCTCAACGACATCGCCGCAGGGGTCGGCATCCGCCGGGCGAGCCTGCTGCACCACTTCCCCTCCAAGGAGGCGGTCTACCAAGCGGTGTGCGAGCGGGCGCTGGCCGACTGGGCCACCTGCATCGACGAGGCGGTCAGCGGCCCCGTGGGCGAGGGCTGGACCTACGTCGACCAGGTGCTCACCGCGGCGGTCCGTTGGTTCGCCGAGAACCCGGAGTTCGTGCGGCTCGTCCGCCACGAGTCACTCGCCCCCGGGGACCACCCGGGCTTCGACCTGGGCGAGGCCATCCGCCCCTGGTTCGAGCGGGCGGTCAACCACTTCGACCGTGAGATGGGGGCGGGACGCATGCGCAAGCACGATCCCGAGCAGCTCCTCATCAGCGGCTACGGCGCGGTGCTCAACTACTTCAGCGACG
Organism: Acidimicrobiales bacterium; assembly: GCA_035641055.1. Taxonomy (GTDB): domain Bacteria; phylum Actinomycetota; class Acidimicrobiia; order Acidimicrobiales; family VFJN01; genus DASQUK01. Next base: position 3,712 of record DASQUY010000505.1, read on the forward strand.
TGCACTTCCTCCACAGCCTGCTGGGCCGCGACCCCATGACCGACGAGGCCATCGAGGCCCGCATCGCGGCCATCCGCGAGTTCTTCCGGGCCGCCCTCGAACCCTGACCACAGGCGTTCTGGGTGCAGCTGTGCGGTCATATGCCGGATAGCTGCACCCAGTTCGAGTCACCTAGCCTCCGGCCAATGCCCACCACGCTCTCGGAGGCTGCGTCCAAGGAGCTGCTCGGCGCCTACGGGGTGCCGTTCGCCCCCGAGCGGGTCGCGGCGTCGGCCGACGAGGCGGTCGGGGCGGCCGAGACACTCGGCTACCCGGTGGCTGTCAAGCTGGGTGGCGAGGGCATCGCCCACAAGACCGAACGCGGGCTGGTGCGGCTGGGGCTGGGCACGGCGGAGCAGGTACGCGAGGCGGCCGCGGCGCTGCTGGCGGCGGCCGGGCCGGAGGACGGCGAGGTCCACCTGTTGGTGGCGCCGATGCTGCGGGCCAGCCGTGAGCTGATCGCCGGGCTGCACGACGACTCCACCTTCGGCATGACGGTGATGCTGGGCGTCGGGGGCATCCTCGCCGAGGCGGTCGCCGACGTGAGCTTCCGGCTGGTGCCGATCGCCCGCGTCGACGCCGAGGAGATGATCGACGACCTGACGCTCCAGCCCCTGCTCGGGGAGGTCCGGGGCGAGCCGGCGGTCGACCGGGAGGCGGTGGCGGACGTGCTGCTGGCGCTGTCCGAGGCGGCCGCAGAGCGCGACGACGTGGCGTCGGCCGACCTCAACCCGCTCCTCGTGGTCGACGGCCGGCCGGTGGCGGTCGACGCGCTGGTGGAGCTGCGGTGATGGCGGGCACGACCCGGCCGGCCCCCGCGACCGACCGGTTCCGGGCGTTGTTCGAGCCCCGAGGGGTGCTGGTGGCCGGGGCCTCCACGCATCCGGGCAAGTTCGGGTTCGTGTGCCTCCACAACATCCTCGCCTGCGGGTATCCGGGCAAGGTGTTCGCCACCAACCGCGACGGCGTCGAAGTGCTCGGCGTCCGGAGCGTCACCGAGGTGGACGAGCTGCCCGACGGCGAGATCGACCTGGTCTTCGTGTGCACGCCGGCGTCCGCCAACGCCGACCTGCTGCGGGAGTGCGCCAAGAAAGGCATCACCGCCGCGTTCGTGGCCTCGGCCGGCTACGCAGAGATGCAGACGGCGGAGGGGCGCCGCGCCCAGGACGAGCTCGTGGCCCTGGCCGACGAGCTCGGCATCATGCTCGCGGGCCCCAACGGCCAAGGCGTGGTGTCTCCGCCGGCGAGCCTGTGTGCCCAGATCGTGGCGCCCTTCCCGCCGCGCGGGCACATCGGTATCGCCAGCCAGTCGGGCAACTTCGTCAGCGCCTTCGGCAACTACGCCCAGCTGAGCGGCGCGGGGGTGAGTCGGGCCGTGTCGGCCGGCAACGCCGCCGCGGTCACCGTCCCGGACTACCTCGAGTACTACGCCGACGATCCCGAGACCCGCGTGGGCCTGGCCTATGTCGAGGACGTGGGCGACGGGCGAGAGTTCGTCGGGCGGCTGCGCCACGTCGCCGAGCGGATGCCGGTCGTGCTGGTCAGGGGCGGCCGGAGCGCCAAGGGCCAGCGGGCCGCCGCCAGTCACACGGGGGCGCTGGCCAGCGACGACCGGGTGTTCGACGGCGCCTGTCGCCAGGCGGGTGTCTCCCGCGCCGACACGATCGAGCAGGCCTTCGAGGCGGCCGCCACGCTCGCGACCCAGCCGCTGCCCCGAGGCAACCGGGTGGTGGTGGTGAGCACCGCCGGGGGATGGGGCGTGGTCACGGCCGATGCGCTGGCCGGCACCCACCTGGAGCTGGTCGAGCTGCCCGACGACCTGCGCGCCTCCATCGACGCCGAGCTGCCGCCCCGCTGGAGCCGCAACAACCCGATCGACATGGCCGGCGGGGAGACGCGGGACACGGTTCCGCGGGTGCTCGAGCTGGCGGCGTCGCATCCCGATGTCGACGCCGTGATCCTCCTCGGCCTGGGCATCCAGTCGAACGAGGCGAAGCTCATGCGGGAGGGCCCCTTCTGGCCCGACCACGGGCTCGAGCGCATCGCCGGCTACCACGAGCGCCAGGACACCCGCTTCGCCGAGGCGGCGGCAGCGGTGAGCGACGCCACCGGCAAGCCGGTGCTCAGTGCCACGGAGCTCGCCGTCACCTCGCCGGACAACGCCGCGCCGGCAGGCGTCCGGGCCACCGGCCGGCTCTGCTACCCGTCGGCCAACCGGGCGGTCACCGCCCTCGACCACCTCTGGCGCCGGTCCCGCTGGCTGCAGCGGCGCGGCCTCATGGAGCGAACTTGCGGTGGTTAAGGGGGCTATGACCCCTCTAATCACCGCAAGTTCGGGCGGGTGGCGGCGGTGGGTGGTGCCCGCGGTGCTTGCCGCGGTCGCGGCCGGGGCGGGCGGCGCGGCGTGGGCGCTCGATGCCGAGCCGGCCGCGAGCGCCGTGGATGCCGACGCCGCCACGACGCCGGTGCTGTCGGCGCGGCGGGTGCCCGAGGTCGTCGCCACGCCGCTCGCCGAGCGCCGCCTGGACGCCGACCTGCAGCGCTGGCTGGGGTCGTCGCCGCCCGACAGCTGCCTCGTGGTGGAGAGGGGCGGCGAGGTCGTCTTCGCCCACAGCCCCCGGGCCCCGCTCGCCGGCGCCTCCACCCAGAAGCTGCTCACCGCGGCGGGGCTGCTGCTCGCTCACGGGCCCGACGCCCACCTGGAGA
>DASQUY010000506.1:0-3689 GCA_035641055.1 Acidimicrobiales bacterium
CTCGACCGCATCCTGCCGGTCGTCCACGTCGAGCCGCCCGAGGAGGTCGAGCTGGCTCCCGCCACCGGCGACGGGCGGGTGGACGAGGCCGCTGCCCACGTCTTTGAGGAGAGATCGCAGCTCTAGCGCGAACCCCTTCAAGGACGTGGGGTCACTCGTCGGGGCGCCACCGCCAGCCCCGGGCGCGCTTGCGCTCGGCGGCACGGCGCTTGGCCTCCAGACGGGCGTCTCGGGCGGCGCGGGAGGGACGGGTCGGCCGGCGGGCCGCCGCTGCGACTGCCGCCTCGTCGATCATCGCCGCCAGCCGGGACCGGGCCATCGTGCGGTTGCGCCACTGCGAGCGTGACTCGGCGGCCCGCACCCGTGCGACGTCGCCGAGGCGCGCCCGCACCCGGTCGGCCGCCGGGCCGTCGAGCGCCGACAGGTCCGCGACCACCTCGACCGCCGAGGCCGTCACGTTGCGGTGCTGCCCGCCCGGGCCCGAGCCCCGGGCGAACCGCTCGTCGAGTGCTGCCGCCGGGAGGCGCAGGCCCCGCCGCGTCACGAGGTCGCCGTCGCTCATGTCGGTGCCACCTCACCTCACGGGAGGAGCAGCGCACCCAGGCGGCGCCCGGCGAGCCGCAGGCCGGCCCATCCCATGAGCCCGAGGTAGGCGGCGTGCACCAGCAGCACCGGTGACACGTCGCCGAGGACCAGCGCTCGCTCCAGGGCGACCCCCTGGTAGAGCGGGCTGATCCGGACCACCCACGCCAGCCCCTCCGGGTATTGGCTCAGGGGGAAGAAGGTGGCCGAGAACAAGAACAGCGGGACGATGGCGAGCTGCACGTAGTCGAAGTCGACGAACGAGCGCATGAACGTGGTGAGCCCCATGCCGGCGCCGGCGAACCCGAACCCGATGAGCACCGCCGTCGGCAGCGCGAGCACAGTCCACGCCGACGGCGTCAGGCCCATGGCGGTCATGGTCAGCAGGAACACCGCGGCGTAGACGACGCCCCGCAGCAGGGCCCAGCCGAGCTCGCCTCGAACCACGTCGGGGACGCCGAGCGGGGTGGCGAGCATGCCGTCGAAGGTCTTGCCGTACTTGAAGTGGTAGTAGAAGTTGAATGTGGTGTCGAACACCGCGCCGTTCATGGCCGACGTGGCCAGCAGGGCCGGGGCGACGAACAACCGGTAGTCGATGGGCTCGCCCCCCGGGCCGGGCAAGTCGCCCACCAGGTGGCCGACCCCGATGCCGATCGAGAACAGGAAGAGCACCGGCTCGACGAACCCGCTGACGAACACCGGCCACATCCGCAGGTAGCCGCGGGCGTTCCGCTCGACGACCCGCAGCGCCCTCCGGGTACCGAGAAGGGCGATCGCGGTCATGAGAAGGCCTCGACTCGGCCGAAGGCCGAGGCCGCTGTCCTGTTCCCGGCGGAGGGCGGGGTGGCGAGCGGGTGGCGCCGAGGATGCGGGGCCGCTTGAGGCGCCCGCGCCGAAGGCGGTAGGCCCCGCACCGGAGGCGACAGGACCCGTGAGCGGAGGGGTGCGGGCGGGCGTAGCCGGCTCATGGGGCCAACCTCGCCGTGAAGGTGCGCGCCCCCCACCAGCAGCCCGCCACCACACAGGCGATCAGGAAGGCGGCGTGGCCGGCTGCCGGCGCCCAGGCCAGGGAACCCGTGGTGGCGCCACGGCAAAGCTCCACGCCGTGCCACAGCGGCGAGACCCAGGCGATCGGCTCGAGCCAGTCCGGCAGCTGCGCCACGGGGAAGAACGTGCCCGAGAACAGGAACATCGGCATGATGGCCACGCGCATGATGAGGGGGAAGGGCGTGTCGCTCTCCTGGCCGCCGGAGAACGCCGTGAGCGGCGCCGCGAACGCCTGGCCGGTCAGCACGGCCGTCGGCACGGCGAGGACGGCCCACGGCGACGCGATTCCCCCCAGCAGAGCGGCGACGGCCACGAACGCCGTCGCCGTCATCGCCTGCCGGGCGGCGATCCACAGCAGCCGCCCGCCGAACACGTCGCTCGGCGCCAGCGGGGTGGCGGCCGCGGCGTGGAACGTGCGGATCCATTTCATGCCCGCCATCACCGGCCACAGCGACTCGCCGGCGGCCTGTTGCATGGCCGTCGCGGCGAGGATTCCGGGGGCGACGAACACCAGGTAGTCGACGCCGGCGACCGTGCCGCGGTTCTGCTCCACCAGGTCGCCCAGCCCGATGCCCATGGCCCCGAGGAACATGAGCGGCATCAGGATCCCCGTGAGTGCCGAGGTGCGCCAGAAATGCCGCCACACCCGGGCCTCGCGCTCCGCCACGCGCAGCATGGGGGCCGCCCCCACCAGGTTGTCGAAGGCCGACCGGGGGGCCGGGGAGGCGCCGTCGCCGGACGCCAGGGTCGCCCGGCCGCTCAGGGTCTCACTCATCGAGCGTGCGGCCCGTGAGCGTGAGGAACACGTCCTCCAGGGTGCTACGGCGGACCAGCACCGAGTCGGGCTGGATGCCGTCGCCTGTCACCCGGGCCAGGGTCTCGTCGCCGTGCGCCGCGTAGACGAGCACCCGGTCGGGCAGCGGCTCGACGCGGTCGCCCGCGCCATCGAGCCGGCGGAGGGCGGCCTCCTGCTGCTCCGGGTGAGCGAAGCGCAGCTCGACGACCTCGGGCGTGCAGAAGCGTTCGATGAGCCGGCGAGGGGAGCCCTCGGCGACGATGCGGCCGTCGTCCATGATCACGAGCCGGTCGCACAGCTGCTCGGCCTCGTCCATGTAGTGGGTGGTGAGCACCAGCGTCACGCCTTCGCGCTTGAGCCGGTAGAGCCGTTCCCACAGCAGGTGGCGGGCCTGCGGATCGAGTCCGGTCGTCGGCTCGTCGAGCAGCACGAGGTCGGGCCGGTTGACGAGCGACCGAGCGATGGTGAGCCGCCGCTTCATACCCCCCGAGAGCGGGTCCACCCGGGACTGGCGGCGGTCCTCCAACCGGATGAAGCGCAACAGCTCTGCGGCTCGCGGGCGGATCTCCGCCAGGGGCAGGCCGAAGTAGCGCCCGTAGATCAGGAGGTTGTCCCACACTGTGAGCTCGAGGTCGAGGTTGTCCTCCTGAGGCACGACGCCGAGCCGGGCGCGGATGGCCCGGCCGTCGGCCCGGGGATCCATGCCCAGCACCCGCAGCTCGCCATCGCTGAGTGGAGAGACGCAGGCGATCATGCGCATGACGGTGGTCTTGCCGGCGCCGTTGGGCCCCAGGAACCCGAACACCTCGCCCCGGTGCACGGTGAAGTCGACGCCGTCGACCGCGATGAAGTCGTCGAAGCGCTTGGTGAGCCCCTTGGCCTCGATGAGTGGCGGCAGGGCGCCGTCGGGCGCGCTGAAGGCATCGGGCGGGTCGGCCATCACCCGGCGACGCTATCGGCGGGGTGTGACATCCGCCGCCTGGGTTTCACAGGCCGGGGAGAGGAGTGAGGGCCACGCATCCCCGAGGTCATGGGTTCCACGGCCCGGAGGATGAGGTCATGGGTTCGGGATCCGGAACCCATCGCCTCGGGCTGCCTCCGGTGGAACCCATAACCTCGGGGCTCAGGGGGGATGTGCAGCCCCCGGGCCTGCGGGGAGGTACGCGGCGGCTGATCGCCAAAATCTCGGACGCGTTGACCGCCGGGGGGTCGCCGCGTGCGTAGGCTCGCGACGTGCCGTACGTCTACGCCTTCGATCACAACC
>DASQUY010000507.1:0-5382 GCA_035641055.1 Acidimicrobiales bacterium
CCGCCTCGACGCCGTCGAGCTCGATGTAGCCGTCGCGCTCCAGGCGGTCGAGCGCGCCGTAGAGGGTCCCGGCGCGCAGCCGGACCCTGCCCTGCGACAGATCCTCGATCGCCTGGAGCAGGCGGTAGCCGTGCGCCTGCTCGGCGGCGAGCGCCGCGAGGATGAAGAACGTCGGCTCCTGCAGCGATGGCGCGGCCATGACCACCGACTCTAGTCAGATCACCGGTATACGGCCCCACCGTCACACCCGCTCTCGGGGCTGGGCGATGTCGACGACCCGTTCCACCTCCATCTCCAGGGCTTGGCGGGCGGTGCTCAGCTGGGACTCGACGGATCCGAGGGAGGCGATGAAGGTGCGCACCCAGGCCAGCCGCCGTTCGAGCTCCTCGGTGGCGGCGGAGTACTCGCCGCCGGCGCTGGCCCGGTAGGTGTGGACCGCCCGTTCGGCGGCGTCCTCGGCACGCAGGCGGGCGTTGTCGAGGAGGGCGTCGGCTTGCTCTTGGGCGTCGGCGGCCAGTTGGCGGCAGTAGGCCTGCGTCTGGGCGATGAGGGCGTCGGCTTCCTGTTGGGCGCGGGACATCATGTTGACGAGCTCGACGTCGGGGCGGCGCTTCTTCGACCGCTCCTGGGCGACGCTGTCGCGTCGGTCGACCTGTTCCTGCTGCCACGTCCGGAGGGCGTTCCGGTACTTCTCGCTGGTGGCGATCAGGGCGGCTTCCACGGCGTCGCGTCGGGCGATCTCTGCGGCCATGTGCTCGACGAAGCGCCAGACCTCGTCCTCGCTGAGGCCCCGTCGCCCGATCGGTGTGCGGCTGAACCGCACCGAGCGCACGCGCTCGGGCGTGAGGGCCGGGACGTTCCAGGTGGGGCCGTAGGTCCCTCCGGCGGCCTCGCTCATACGCTTGCCTCCTCGTTGCTCCCGAGTCGTTCCCAATGCACAGATGCGGTCTCGACCCCGGCATCGCCGAGGGCCGAGAGAGTGGCGGCGACCATGCCGGGTGACCCGCAGACGTAGATGTCGCGGCCGGGCAGGTCGCCGTGCCGGAGCGCGACGTCCACGGCGGTGCCGGGCTGCAGGTAGCTGCCGGTGGTGGGTTCGGTGGACACGCAGGGCACGAAGGTGATCCAGCTCTGCCCGGAGGTGAGCCGCTCCATGGCTCGCAGGTCGTAGAGATCGTGGTGGCGCCGTCCGCCCCAGTAGAGCTGGACCGCGCGGGGCGGCTGCTCGGCGGCGACCTGCTGGACGAGTGCCTTCATGGGGGCGAGACCAGTGCCGCCCGCGATGAGCACGATGCCGCCGCGCGAGTCGGGGTCGAGGGTGAGATCCTCACCGACCGGCGCGCCGAGGCGGAGCGCGTCGCCGGTCTGGGTGCTCTGCACGAGCGCGGTGCTGACCATGCCCCCGCCGACGGCGCGCACGTGCAGCTCGAAGGAGCCGTCCGGGTCGGGGAGCGTGGCCGGGCTGAAGTAGCGCCACAGCCGTGGCCGGCTGCCGGTCTCCAGGGAGACCGATTGACCGGGGCGGTAGGGGACGGGCGCATCCGGGGTCACCCGGATGACCGCGATGTCGGGGGCGCGGCGCTCGTAGTCGGTGACGACCGCGTTGTACCAGGGTGGCGTGTCCGAGGCGGCATCGGCGGCCTCGATCATCACGCGGGCGACGATGCCGAAGGCCTCGGCCCAGTCGCGGGCGAGTTCGTCGTCCCAGTCGGAGCCCAGAAAATGTTCGAGCGTGGAGAGGAGGGCGTCGCCGACCGCCGGGAAGTGGTCACGCACGACCCCGAACTTGCGGTGCTCGCGTCCCAGCTGCTGCAGCACTGGGGCCACGGCAGCGAGGTCGTCGACCTGGCTGATCACCCGGCCCAGTGCGCTGACGAGCCGGTCGCGCTGGGCGGACATGGTGATGGGGAACATCTCCCGCGTACCGGGGTTCGTCAGGAACAGCGTCGAGTAGAAGAACAGCGGCACCTGATCGCCGAACTGGGCGATCGTCGCCCAGCTCTTCTGCAGGCGACTGGCGTCGATCACTCGTGGCTGTCCCGGGAGCCCGCTTGGTCTTCGACGATCTGCGGCTTGACGCTCGCGAGCACCTCCGCCGCCGCTGCGATCGTGTCGCCGTCGGCGCCGAGGTCGGTGAACACGGCCACGAGGTACCCGACGACCTTGTCGTAGTGGCCGTCGGTGATCCCCAGACCGCGGTGCGCCTGGCCGAGGTCCGGTCCGTCGTAGCTCTCCGGGCCGCCGAGGACGTCGCTGAGCAGCAGCACCTGGTGGCGCTTGACCCGGTCGATGTCCACGTCGGTGAAGTAGCCGGCTAGCTCCGGGTCACCGAGCACGGCGGCGTAGAAGCGATCGACCGCCTCACGGATGGTGTCCTGGCCACCCAGCCGTTCGTAGTGGCTTGCTGGCGCGCTCTCGTGGGTGTTGTCGTCCATCGAGTCGTTCCTCCCCTTTGGGCCAACGCGACTCGATGGCCAGCAGGCAGGCGAGGCCGGTGGCGGTTCGAGGCGGTTGGCTGCTCAATGTGCCGGTCATCCCCGGGCCAGTGCCCGCCGCCGCGCGATTGTAGGGACCACGCCCTCTCCGTGCGAACACGGTCACGTTATGTGGTCACAAGTCACGGGCGGGGGTCGGCGATGTCGCTGACCCGGTGGTGGCGGGGGCCGTCGCCGGGACCGAGCTCGCCGACCAGCTCGCGCACCCGCAGCTCGGCGAGGGGGCCCAGGGCATCGTAGGCCCGCACGAAACCGGCCCGGGCGGTCGCGCGGGGCCAGTCGCGGGGCAGGAGGACGTCCGGGGGCCGGGGGTCGGACAGCGCCAGCGACCGCCACCGGCGCATGAGCTCGGTCCGGGCGACCAGGGCCTCGTCCGCGTGCACGGCATCGGCGTCGAGCCGGGCCGCTATCTCGCCGACCAGCGTCGCCAGCTCGGCGTAGCGGTTCCGCAGCGCCGGGAGCTCCCACGCATCGACCAGCGACGCACCGGCGGGTCGGGGCACCTCGCTGGCGCGCAGGACGGCCGCATCGACGATACCGAGGTCGGCGAGGCACCGGTCGAGCGCGTCGAGCGGCGCGTGCGGGGTGGCCCACAGGCCGTCGAACAGGGCGCCGAGCCCCAGGGCCCGCAGCCGCTTGCGCAGCCGCGGCCGCAGGTGGCCGTCGGCCTCGGGCACGGAGAAGGCCACGCACGTCCAGAGCCCGTCCCAGGCGATGGGCTCGGCGCCGAAGCGCATGAGGCGTCGGCCCTGCTCGAGGGCCGCCTCGACGAGCGCCGGCGCCAGGCGGTAGGCGGTGCGGCGCCCCTGCCTCAGGCCATCCGACCACGCCACCCGACGACCGCCAGCCGTTGGCCCCGCGGTACACCGGCATGTTCGAGACCGACAGCGGCATCCCGGGCCACACCGTGTACCGGCCGACGAACCTCGCCGAGGTCGCCGATCCGATGCCGATCGTGGTGTGGGGCAACGGTGCCTGCCGCGCCGACGGCACGTGGTTCCAGGAGTTCCGGCAACCGCTGTCGGCCCACGGCGTGCTCGTCATCGCCAGCGGGTTGCCCGGCGGCTCGGGCACGACCGACTCCGACATGCTCATCGACGCCATCGACTGGGCCGTCGCCGAGAACGGTCGCGCCGGCAGCAAGTACTTCGGCCGGCTCGACACTGACGCCATCACGGCGATGGGGCAGTCATGCGGCGGCCTCGAGGCGATCGACGCCAGCAGTGACCCGCGCGTCGCCTCGACCGTGCTGTGGAACAGCGGCATCTTCGCCACCGGCGGCATCGGGGGCGTCGACAAGAGCGCCCTGAACGAGCTCCACGCGCCCGTGGGGTGGTTCACCGGCGGGACGTCCGACATCGCCTACAGCAACGCCGTCGACGACTACCAGCGGGTGCCCTCGGACATCCCCGCGGTGCTCGGCCACTACGACAACGTGGGCCACACCGGGCTCTTCACCGACCCCGACGTCGAGCGCCACATCGTCGGCGTCGCCGCCCAGTGGCTCGACGCCACGCTCTTCGACAACGCCGCCCGCGCTCAGTTCGTCGGCTCGGACTGCGGGCTCTGCAGCGGCACCGAGTGGAACATGCAGTCCAAGAACTGGTCGTAGGCGCGCCAACGAGTTTTGGTGACGTGATCCGTCGGATTTCGACGGATCACGTCACCAAAAGCTGCGAGAGCGTCAGGTGCAGCCCAGCTGCGTCTGGATGGCCTCGGCCTGGGCGATCAGATCCGCGGCCGCGGCCGGATCCAGGGCGCCGTCGGCGACCTTGTCGTTGGCCTCGGCCACGAAATTGGCGAGCTGGTTGCACGCCGGTCCGACCTTGTCGCCATCGAGGCTGCGGCTGGCGTTGTCCAGCGGCCGGGTGAGGCCGCGGGCCTGGCCCGCCTTCAGCTCGCCGTCGGCGACCAGACCGTCGATGTCGGCGACGATGTCGGCGATCAGGTCCTGCGGGTCGGGCAGCACGTTGAAGAGCTGGACGCCCAGCGCCTGCGGGACCATCAGTGGTGCCAGCAGAGAGGGGCCAACCTCCTCGAGCAGGGCGGTGAAATCACCGCCTTCGAGGGCCGCGAGGAGGATCTCGGTGACCGTCGGGAAGGGCTCCGAGAAGCCGAACCCACTGAGGTCCAGCCCCTCCACGATTGGGGTGATCTCGCCGAGCGCGGCCTCGATCTCCGCCGGGTCGCTGGTCGGCACGACGCACGTCGCCGCCACGGCCCACAGGCCGGGCTCGATGTCGGGCACTGTGACCGAACCCTCGCCCGTGGCGGGATCGAAGTTGCCGATCTCACCGACGGGATCCTGGGTGGCGATGTCGGCGAACGTCATCACGAACGTCTGCTCGAATATCTGTTGGCCGATGGCCTCGTCGAACAGCGCACCCACCGCGATCACCCCGATGAGGACGGCGGCGAGCTCCTCGAAGTTCGTCGGGTCGTCGAGGACGGGCTCCCCGTAGACGTGCTCGACCAGCGCCACGATCCCCTGGAAGAAGTCGCCCTCCTCCGTTCGGAACTCGTCCAGGTCGGTCGTGCAGTTCTCTTCCACGTCGGCGACGTCGACCTGGCCGTTGACGACCTCGCCGGGCGCCCCCTCCGTGCGGTCGATCTCGAAGCCCAACGGCGGCACTTCGGGTACCTGCGCCCCGGCCGGCGCCGCTGCGAGCGACAGGAGCGACGCGGTGACCGCCGCAGCCAGCCCGAGACGGATGCTTCGGCTCATGGTTGTCTCGCCTCCCCTCTGACGGGCACGCCCGCCACCCGGTGTGATGGGGTCCCGCGAGGAGTCGTAACACACCGAAGGTCAAATTTTCGTCAAGTCACTATGGGACGGGTGCGGTGGCGATCACGTTGTGCTGGCCGTCGGATAAGGTCACCTCGGCGG
>DASQUY010000508.1:0-5259 GCA_035641055.1 Acidimicrobiales bacterium
CGGTCCGTCGGTACGTGCTCGACCAGCCCGCGGCCCGGGAGTTCCTGGCCAACCTGGAGTCGCTGCTCGCGCAGCTCCTGCCGGCGTACGTGGCCGAGGGCAAGGCCTACCTGACCATCGCCCTCGGCTGCACGGGCGGGCGCCACCGGTCGGTCACCATCGCCGAGGAGGTGGCGCGGCTGCTGCGGGAGCACGGGGTGCGCGATCCCGGCGTCGTCCACCGGGACATCGACAAGTAGGCCGGTGCACTCGTGCCTGCCGCGGCGACCGCCGCCCCGAGGCAAGACGGTCCGTTCGAACAAGGCCGAGGCGATAGGTTCCGGCGAACCGGCCCTGAGGCAATGGGTTCCGGATGTGGAACCTCTTGCCTCGGCCTCGCTTCCGTGGAACTCATTGCCTCGGCCGCCGCTAGGGGCGGCCGGCGATGAAGCCGCACGTGGTGGCGGTGGGCGGGGGCCACGGGCTGGCGGCCACGATCCGGGCGGTGCGGCGCTACGCGGGACAGACGACTGCGGTCGTGGCGACGGCGGACGACGGCGGCTCCACCGGGCGCCTGCGCACCGGCATGGCTATGCCGGCCCCGGGCGACGTGCGACGCTGCCTGGCGGCGATGACCGAACCGCTGGGCGATCGCGACCCCGGTAGCGAGGGGTCCGGCAACCGGGCCCTGGTCGAGGCGCTGGAGTTTCGGTTCGAGGGCACGGACGTGCAGGGCCACGCCCTCGGCAACCTCCTGCTGGCGGCTCTGGCCGCGGTGACCGGCGACTTCCTGGCCGCCGTCGACGAGGCCGCCCGCCTGCTCGGCATTGACAGGGACCGAGCGAGGGTGCTGCCCGCCACGGTCGAGCCGGTCGCCCTGCACGCGGCCCGTCTGGACGGCTCGGAGGTGCGCGGCCAGGTGGCGATCTCCCGCATGGGCGGCGTCGAGCGGGTGGCCGTCCAGCCCCTTGCGGCCCGGGCCCCGATCCCGGCGGTTGAGGCAATCTTCGACGCCGACCAGATCGTGCTCGGCCCGGGCTCGCTGTTCACGTCGGTCCTCGCCGCCGCGGTGGTCGAGGACGTGCTGGGGGCGCTGGCCAACTCGCGGGCCCGCCTCGTCTACGTGTGCAACCTGCGCGCCGAGGGCGCCGAGACGTTCGGGTTCGACGTCGCCGACCACGTGGCGGCGGTGCGGCGCCACGGCATCGACCTCGACGTGGTGGTGGCCCAGGCCGGCGGCCTGCCGCTGGGGGACCTCCAGCCGGGTGTCGACGTCGTCACGGCCGACGTCGCCCGGCCGCACGGCCTGTCGCACGACAGCGCCAAGCTGGCCGCGGCGCTGGCCGAGCTGGTGCGGTGATCAGCGGAGGAAGAGCTCGTCGACCGGAAGCGCGAACTCGGGCAGAAGGGGGCTCGTGATCTCGTCCCAGGTGAGGCCGGACGGGTACTCGGCAACGATGCTCACGTCGCCGATGCTAACGATCTGGCTATGGTCGAGATTGACGACGGAAGCCACGAGAGAGGTGCAGTCCGACATGTCCATCCGTGTGGGGATCAACGGCTTCGGCCGCATCGGCCGCAACTTCTTCCGGGCGGCCCGCCAGGGCGGGGCCGACCTCGACTTCGTGGCGGTCAACGACCTCGGCTCGGTCGACACCATGGCGCACCTGCTGAGGTACGACTCGGTGCTCGGCCGCCTCGACGAGGAGATCCAGGTCGCCGACGACGGCATCCGGGTGGGCGCCGACACCCTCCAGGTGCTGGCCGTGCGCGACCCCAAGGAGCTGCCCTGGTCCGACCTCGGGGTCGATGTGGTGGTCGAGTCCACCGGCCTCTTCACCGACAAGGACAACGCCGCGGCCCACCTCGACGCCGGCGCCCCCTACGTCATCGTGTCGGCACCGGCGAAGGGCGCCGACGCAACCTTCGTGCTCGGCGTGAACGAGGACACGTTCGACCCCGCCCGCCACAAGGTCGTGTCCAACGCCTCGTGCACCACCAACTGCTTCGTGCCCATGGTCAAGGTCCTGGACGACGCCTTCGGCATCGAGCGGGGCCTGATGACCACCGTCCACGGCTACACCAGCGACCAGATGCTGGTCGACGGCCCCCACAAGGATCTGCGCCGGGCCCGCGCCGCCGCCATCAACATCGTGCCCACCTCGACGGGTGCCGCCCGCGCCACGGGGCTCGTCGTCGACGCGATGCAGGGCCGCCTGGACGGGCAGGCGCTGCGAGTGCCGGTGGCCGACGGCTCGCTCACCGACTTCACGGCGGTCCTGCCCCGCGACGTGTCGGTCGACGAGGTCAACGAGGCGTTCCGGGCGGCGTCGGAGTCGGGGCCGCTGGCCGACGTGCTCGACTACTCCGAGGCACCGCTCGTGTCCACCGACATCGTGGGCTCGCCGGCGAGCTGCACCTTCGACAGCCAGCTCACCCAGGCCATCGGCAGCCTGGTCAAGGTGTTCGGCTGGTACGACAACGAATGGGGGTACTCCCACCGCCTGGTCGACCTGGCCCTGATCGTCGGCGCCGCCAACCAGCAGTAGCGAGCGTGGTCAGCCTTCCCGCGCTGGAGGACCTGCCGGCGCTCGACGGCAAGCGGGTGCTGCTGCGGGCCGACTTCAACGTCCCCATGAGTCAGGGCGGGATCGCCGACGACCTGCGCATCCGGGCGGCGCTGCCGACCATCGGGTGGCTCCGCGACCGCGGCGCCGACGTCGTGGCCTGCACCCACCTCGGTCGGCCCGGCGGCCGGCCCGACGCCCGCTGGTCGGTCGAGCCCGTGCGCCGGCGCCTGGCCGAGCTGGCGCCCGGCGTCGAGCTGCTCGACAACCTGCGGTTCGACCCCGGCGAGGAGGCCAACGACCCGGGGTTCGTCGCCAGGCTGATCGACGGCTGCGACGCCTACGTCAACGACGCCTTCGGCGCCTCCCACCGGGCCCACGCCTCCATCGTCGGCCCGCCGCAGTTCCTGCCCTCGGCGGCGGGGCGGCTGCTGGCCCGGGAGGCGGAGGTGCTCCTCGGGCTCCGCACCAATCCCCGTCGGCCGTTCGTGGCCATCCTGGGGGGCTCGAAGGTGAGCGACAAACTGGCGGTGATCGAGGCGCTGCTGGCGGTCGCCGACACGCTGCTCGTCGGCGGGGGGATGTGCTTCACCTTCCTGGCCGCCCGGGGCCATCCCATCGGCGCCAGTCTCTGCGAGCCCGACATGATCGACACGTGTCGGTCGCTGCTCGACCGGCATGGCGACCGGCTGGTGCTGCCGTCCGACATCACGGCGCTCGGGCCGGGCGGCGAGCTCCTGCGCCCCGAGGCGGGTGGCGAGGTTCGCCAGGTCGGCACCCGCCTGCCCGACGGCTGGACGGGCGTCGACGTGGGCCCGGGGACCGCCGCCGACTTCGGGGATCGCATCGCCGAGGCCCGCGCGGTGTTCTGGAACGGGCCGATGGGGGTGTTCGAGGACCCGCGCTTCGAGGCCGGCACCCGGGCGGTGGCCCAGGCGGTGGCCGACACGTCGGCGTTCACCGTGGTCGGCGGGGGCGACAGCGCCGCCGCCCTCGGCCAGTTCGGGCTCGACGACCGCGTGGACCACCTCTCGACGGGCGGTGGCGCCTCACTCGAGCTGCTCGAGAGCGGCGACCTGCCGGGGCTGGCCGCTCTGCGTGGCGAGTGGGCGGGCTGACTGCCCTGACGCTGCGAGGCAATGGCTTACGATCCGAGACGCCCGAGGCGATAGCGCACGGTTTCCGTTCGTCATTGCCTCGACCTCTTGTGAACGTTCGCTATTGCCTCACCCTGGAGGGTTCCGTTGGCTGATGCCACCGGCACGGACCGCAAGCCGCTGATCAGCGGCAACTGGAAGATGCACCTCAACCACTTCGAGGCGACGGCCCTCGTGCAGAAGCTGGTCTACGAGCTGACGCCCGAGGACTACGCCGCCGCCGACGTGTCGATCCACCCACCGTTCACCGACATCCGCACGGTGCAGACCTACTTCCTGGCCGAGAAGGACCCCGTCCCCATCGCCATCGGCGCCCAGAGCTGCCATTGGGAGGAGCAGGGCGCCTTCACGGGCGAGGTGTCGCCGGCGATGTTGCGCAAGCTCGACGTCGCCTATGTGATCGCCGGGCACTCCGAGCGGCGGCAGCACTTCGGTGAGACCGACGAGGACGTCAACCGCAAGGTGCGGGCCATCTTCCACTGGGAGATGACCCCGATCCTGTGCGTGGGGGAGACGCTGGAGGAACGCGAGGCCGGCACCACGGAGGCCAGGGTGGTCGGCCAGGTCGAGGCGGGGACAGCCGGGCTGACCGCCGAGCAGCTGTCCGAGCTCGTCGTCGCCTACGAGCCCATCTGGGCCATCGGCACCGGGCGCACGGCGACGCCCGAGGATGCGCAGTCCGTCTGTTCGACGATCCGAGCCACGGTGGAGGAAGCAGCCGGCCCCGAGGCAGCAGCGCGGTTGCGCATCCAGTACGGCGGCTCGGTCAAGCCCGAGAACACCGCGGACATCATGGCCTGCCCCGACATCGACGGTGCCCTGGTGGGCGGGGCCAGCCTGGAGAGCGAGTCGTTCGCGGCGATCATCCGCTACCGGGACTGGGGCTGAGCCCGTGATCCTCGGGCATGAGGTCGACCGCGGCAATGGGCACGTCCGGGAGGGCCGCGTGGCTAGCGTGAAGCTCCTTGCCCTCATCGCCGGACTCTCGCTCGTCGCGGTCACCTGTAGCGGCGATGACGACGACGGCGCCGGGGCCGGCGACGAGCGAGGGGCCAGCGGCTCACAGCCGGCGGAGCCCGCCGTCGAGGGCGCGCAGGGCGGCGAGATCGTCGATCTGAGCGCTTTCGCCGGCGATCCGCCCGAGCACATCGACCCGCGGCTCAACACCAGCGTCGCCGGCTGGCAGGTCGGCGGCTCGCTCTACGACGGGTTGACCGACATCGACTACAGCGATCCCGAGAACCCGGAGGTCCGGGGCGTGGTCGCCGAGTCCTGGGGACCCAAGGATGACGCCACCGAGTGGACCTTCCGGATCCGCGACGAGCTGTTCTTCTCCGACGGCACGCCGGTGCTACCCAGCTCGTTCGTGAGGGGGTGGGAGACGGCAACCGATCCCGACTTCGCCGGTGACTACGCGTACCTGTACACCTTCATCAAGGGCGGTGCCGAGAAGCTGATCGGCGAGGCCGACACGATCTCTGGTGTCGAGGCCGACGATCGGGCGATGACCCTGACGGTCACGCTGTCGGCCCCGCTGTCGACGTTCCCGTCGCTGG
>DASQUY010000509.1:0-2318 GCA_035641055.1 Acidimicrobiales bacterium
CCCCGCCGTCGCTACGTCGCTACCGACCTGCCCGGAGGTGCGCTGCGGGAGCGTCTGGCGCCCATCGTGGAGGTGCGGGCGCTCCTGCCGTTGGCTCGGCTGGAGGTCGAGACCCAGCCCGTCCGGGTGCTCAACGCCGACGACAAGACGGTGGCGAGGCTCCGCCTCACCTCCCGCTCGGCGGCGGCGCGCCCCGGTGCCGACGACGAGGAGCCCCGGGCGCTTCCCCCGCGTGTCGAGGTGGCGGGCGTCCTCGGCTACCCCAAGGCCCACTCCCGGGTGGCCGCGGCGCTGCGGGGCGAGAGCGGACTGACCGAGGCGTCGGCCGGGTTGGCCGACGAGGCCATCGCCGCTCTGGGCGGCGACCCCGAGGGCATCCGCGCCAGGGTGCGGGTCGACCTGCGTCCGCGGCAACCCACCGACGAGGCGGCGCTGGCGGTGCTCCGCGACCTGGCCGACATCGCCGCGGCGAACCTGCCCGGCACGCTGGGCGACCTCGACACCGAGTTTCTCCACGATCTGCGGGTCGCGGTCCGCCGCAGCCGGTCGGTGCTGCGGGAGCTCAAGGGCGCGTTCCCGCCCGAGCCGCTGGCCCGGCAGCGGGACGCGCTCCGCCGGATCCAGGCCGTGACTGGCCCCACCCGCGACCTGGACGTGCTGCTCCTGGAGTGGGACGACCTGGTCTCGGGCTTGTCGGACGAACGCCGGGCGGACCTGGCTCCGCTGCGCCGCCTGCTCGTGCGGCACCGGGCCACCGCCTTCCGGACGCTGCAGCGGGAGCTGCGGGGGACCGCTTACCGGCAGGCGTGGGACGACTATCGGGCGTTCCTGGCCGGCGACCGGGAAGCCGGGGACGATCGGCCCGACGCCGGACGGCCGATCGCCGACGTGGCGGGCCGGCGCATCCGCAAGGTGTACCGCCGGATGGTGGCCATGGGGGAGGCCATCGATGACACCAGCCCGGCCGAGCACCTGCACGAGCTGCGCAAGCGGGGCAAGGAGCTGCGCTACCTGCTGGAGCTGTTCGGAGGTCTGTGGCCGCCCGCTGTCGTCAAGCCCATGGTCCGCTCGCTGAAGGGGCTCCAGAACGTGCTCGGCACGCACCAGGACCGCGAGGTCCAGGCCGCGTACCTGGGCGGGCTGGCCGACGAGGTGGCGGGGGAGGGCGGCGGACCGGCGACGCTGCTGGCGCTCGGGGCGCTGGTCGAGCACCTCGGGTCCGCCCAGCGTGGGGCCCGGGACACGTTCGCCGGGCGCTTCGCGGCGTTCGCCTCTGCGGACCGGCGGGCGCTGGTGGCGACGGTGTTCTTAGAGGCCGAGCGGGTAGGGCGAGAGTGGCACTGAACAGTACGGGATCTACACCTCGCCGACAGCTCCACAGCGAGGCCTCCCAGCAACAACGCAGATGCATGCCGTGACAAGCGTGATCTTTCCGCCGATGCTCCTATGAAGATCGTCGCCACGTACAACATCAAGGGGGGCGTGGGGAAGACCTCGGCGGCCGTCAACCTCGGGGCACTGGCTGCCGGGGACGGGCTGCGCACGCTGCTGTGGGACCTCGATCCCCAGGGGGCGGCGTCGTACCTGCTGCGGGTGCGGCCCAAGGTCAAGGGCGGTGGCCGCAAGCTGGTGCGCGGCCGCAGCGACGTCGCGGGCCTGTTGCGGGGCACCGACGTCGACGGCCTCGACCTGCTGCCCGCCGACTTCTCGTACCGCTACATGGACTTGGCGCTGGACGCCACCGGCAAGCCCACCCGGCGGGTGCGCAAGGTGCTGGCCCCGCTGGCCGAGCACTACGACCTGGCGCTGCTCGACTGTCCGCCCTCGATCTCGCTCGTCTCCGAGAGCGTCTTCGAGGCCGCCGACGCCCTGCTGGTGCCGCTCATCCCCTCGACGCTCACGCTGCGCACGTTCGAGCAGCTGGGTGACTTCGTGGCCGCCGAGGTCAACCGCCGACCTCAGATCGTGGGATTCTTCTCGATGGTCGACGGCCGCAAGCGCCTCCACCGCGAGGTGGTGGCCACCCTGCCGGACGGTCGTGACGACCTGGTGCGCAGCGCCATCCCCGCCGCCACCGAGGTCGAGCTGATGGCCGCCGAGCGCTCCCCGCTAGTGGTGCACGCTCCCCGCAGCCGCGCCGCCCGTGCCTATCGCTCGCTCTGGGGCGAGGTGCGGGCCACCCTCGATCTCTGAGGGAAAGCCGCGCCCAGACCGCGAAAAGTCTCGAAGACGCGTTCACTCCGCCCGGTCGAGGTCGAGCGCTGCCGAGTTCATGCAGTAGCGCAGGCCGCTCGGCTGCGGGCCGTCCTCGAAGACGT
>DASQUY010000510.1:0-2048 GCA_035641055.1 Acidimicrobiales bacterium
CGACGAGCGGTTCGCCGCGGCGCGGAGGGTGGCGGACGCCACGATGTTCGAGGGCTACGTGCTCTACCCGTACCGGGCGTCGTCCCCGAAGAACCAGGTGCGCTGGCAGTTCGGCGTCCTCGCCCCGCCGGCGTACAGCGAGGCCGACGCCTCCGAGCGCTCGTCGGTGCGCACCGAGTGCGTTGTCGACCCGGGCGCCACGCCGGCCCTCACGGTGCGCGTCCGCTGCCTCCAGCTGCAGCGCCGCACGGTGGAGGCGGCGGCGCCCGGAGGGTTCGCCGCCACCGACGAGCTCGACGTCGACGGCACGCCGTGGGTCCCCTGGGACGAGGCCGTCGAGCACGTGATCGACTTGCCCCCGGCGCGCTTGCGGCCGCTCGCCGTCGTCGGGCGTGAAGAGCTGTTCCGCCTTGGGGCGGCCGAGGAGACCGAGGCGGTCCGGTCGGCCGACGGAACGCTCGCCGGGCGGATCATCCGACGGAGGGAGGCCGTGGACGGTCGCGTCCACGTGGCAGCCGCCCGAGCGGAGGGGGGCGGGGCGCTGCTCAGGGTCAGCGTCACCGTCGCGAACACGAGCGCCTGGTCTTCCCCGTCAGGTGCGCCCCGCGACGACGCCCTCCTCCGCTCGGCCGTCGGCGTGCACACGATGCTGGCCGTCGACGACGGCGAGTTCGTGTCCCTCCTCGACCCGCCGGACGGCGCCCGGCCGGCGGTTGCCGCCTGCCGGAACGAGGGCACCTTCCCGGTGCTCATCCGGCCCGACCTCGTGCTGTCCTCGCCCATCATCCTGTATGACCACCCGGTGGTCGCCCCGGAGAGCCCCGGCGACCTGTACGACGCCACGGAGATCGACGAGATCCTCGCCCTGCGCGTGCTGACGCTCACCGAGGAGGAGAAGGCAGAGGCCCAGGGCACCGATCCCCGCGCCGCGGCGATCATCGACCGCTGCGACACGATGCCGCCGGAGGTGTGGCAGCGCCTCCACGGCGCGGTCCGACCGCTAGAGCCAGCGTCGGCCGCCGCGGAGCCGGTGGCGACGGCGCCGTGGTGGGACCCGGGCGCCGACAGCTCGGTCGACCCCGGGACCGACAGCCTCACCATCGGCGGCGTCGCCGTGGCCCGGGGCAGCGCCGTGCGACTGCGCCCGTCCCGACGCGCCGACGCCCACGACATCTTTCTCGCCGGGCTCACCGCCACGGTGGCGGGCGTGTTCCGCGACGTCGACGGCAACGAG
Organism: Acidimicrobiales bacterium; assembly: GCA_035641055.1. GTDB lineage: Bacteria > Actinomycetota > Acidimicrobiia > Acidimicrobiales > VFJN01 > DASQUK01. Next base: position 1,235 of record DASQUY010000510.1, read on the forward strand.
CACGTCGCCGTCACCGTCGACGACGACCCCGCCACCGAGGCGCTGGCGTGGCACGGCCGGTACTTGTACTTCCACCCCGACGAGCTCGAGCCGCTCGCCGACGGGGAGGACGCGCCGTGAGCCGCCGCGTGCTCGTCGCCGGCATCGGCAACATCTTCCTGGGCGACGACGGCTTCGGCCCGGAGGTGGCGCGGCGGTTGGGCGGGCAGGTCGTCCCCGACGGCGTGAGAGTGGCGGACTTCGGCATCCGCGGCGTCCACCTCGCCTACGAGCTGCTCGACGGCTACGACGCCCTCGTGCTGGTCGACGCCGTGCCCCTGGGCGAGGCGCCCGGCACGCTGGCCGTGATCGAGCCCGAGGCACCCACCGCCCTCGACGACCAGCGGGACGGCGTCGCGCCGGTCGTCGACGCCCACAGCATGAGCCCCGCCGTCGTGCTCGACACGCTGGCCGGGCTGGGGGGCACGGTTGGACGGATCGTCGTCGTCGGTTGCCAACCGGCGACGCTCGACGAGGGCATCGGCCTCTCGCCGCCCGTGGCGGCCGCCGTCGACCCGGCGGTCGACCTGTGCCGTCGCCTGCTCGACGACATCACCGAACCCGTGGGAAGGGAGATGTGAGGATGGACAAGGTCGGCATCGCCGCCATCGTGATCGTGGGCGTCGTCCTCGTCGTCGGTCTGGGCTTGGCGGCCCTATCGCTCCCGGAGCTCGCCCGCTACCGGCGGATCCGGAGGATGTGACGGCGGGTGACCCTCTACCGCGTCGTTCCCGAGCGGTCCTGGATCTGGATCGAGGCGCGGTCGAGCCTGCAC
>DASQUY010000511.1:0-5298 GCA_035641055.1 Acidimicrobiales bacterium
CGAGCACATCACGTTCGGCACCCGCCCCGAGAGACCCGTGCGGGTGGGCGACCGGGTGAAGGTCCTCCCGGCGCACGTCGACCCCACCGTCGCCTACCACGAGCGCATGGTCGTGGTCGCCGGCGAGGGCCCCGACGCCGAGGTCGTCGACACCTGGCCGGTCGACCTCCGGGGGTGGTAACCGACGTCTGGGGAGGGCCCGCTCCCGGTACCGTGCTCCCCCATGGGTGCGGCCGCCGATACCGAGGTTATGGAGCTGGCGGGGCGGGAGGTGCGGATCACGAGCCCCGGCAAGGTGTTCTTCCCCGAGCGGGGGGAGACCAAGGTCGACCTCGTCCGCTACTACGCGGCGGTAGCAGAGCCGCTCATGGCGGCGACGGGCGGCCGGCCGGTGCTCATGCAGCGCTTCCCCGAGGGAGCCGGCGGACCCAACTTCTTTCAGAAGCGGGTGCCCAAGGACATCCCCGACTGGCTCGAGACCACGACGGTGATGACGGTCAACGGCACGCCGTCGCGCGCCCTGGTGGCCGCCGACGTGGCCCACGTCGCCTGGGCGGTCAACCTGAGCTGCCTCGGGTTCCACGTCTGGCCGAACCTGGCGGCAGACCCCGGCCACGCCGACGAGCTGCGCCTCGACCTCGATCCCCAGCCCGGGGTCGGCTTCCCCGAGGCGGTCGAGGCGGCCTTCCTGGTGCGCAACTTCCTCGACGAGCACGGCGTCAGGTCGTACGCCAAGACGACCGGCAGCCGCGGCATCCACATCTACGTGCGGCTCGAGCCCCGCTGGGACTCCTACCAGGTGCGCCAGGCCGCGGTGGCCGTGGCCCGCGAGCTCGAGCGCCGCCACGCCGACCTCGTCACCGCCGCCTGGTGGAAGGAGGAGCGGGGCGCCCGCATCTTCGTCGACTACAACCAGAACGCCCCTCACAAGACCGTGTTCGGCGCCTGGTCGGTGCGCGCCCGGGTTGGAGGCCAAGTGTCGACCCCGGTGTCCTGGGACGAGCTCGGCGACGTGGACCCCGCCGAGCTGACGCTCGCCACCGTGCCCCGCCGAGTGGCCGACCAGGGCGACCCGTGGGCGGGGATCGGCGACGAGCCCCAATCGCTCGACCCGCTGCTCGCCCTGTGGGATCGCGACATGGCCGACGGACTCATGGACGCACCCTGGCCCCCCGTGTACCCCAAGCAGCCCAACGAGCCACCCCGCGTCGCCCCCAGCCGAGCGGCCAAGGAGGGCTGACCGACTGCGCTACCCGGCGGCGGCGACGCCGATGTCGGGGTTGTCCGTGAAGAAGCCGTCGAGGCCGGCCGCCAGGAAGGCGTCGATCTCCCCGGCGAGGTCGCCCGGTGCGGCCGGGTCTGTACCGCTGCGGAATTGCCGCGGCAGGAACGTGTTCTCGACCCGGAACGTCCAGGCGTGGACCTCCAGCCCGGCCCGGTGGGCGTCGCCCAGCACCGGGGTCGGTGTCAGCAGGTTGTCGCTCGCGTCGCGGGGGATGAGCACGTCCTTGCACACCCCGACGCCATCGGCGTAGCGGGCGACGCCGCGCAGGCCGCTGGGGGTGGCCAGGTCGGCGTAGGTGCGCGGGTCGCCCACGACGGCCAGGTCGAAGGGGGCGCCGGAGCAGCCGATGAGCTGCACCAGGGGCAGCGAGGTCATCCGTGCCAGCTCCCGCAGGTTGCCGGTCTCGAAGCTCTGGATGTAGACGGGTGCGTCGCCGCGACCCCAGCCGTTGGCGCGCAGGTCCTGCAGCAGCGGCTCCTCCAGCGACAGCCCGATCGAGTCGAAGTACGTCGGGTGCTTGGTCTCCGGGTACACGCCGACCGGGTCGCCGTCGCAGGTGCGCGAGCGGCGGGCGAGGTCGACCACCTCGTCGAAGGTCGGGACCTCGTAGAGCCCGTCGAATGCCGTGTTGGCCGGGCGGACGTCGGGGATCCGCTCTGTGGCGCGGAGCGTCTTCAGCTCGGCGAGGGTGAAGTCCTCGGTGAACCAGCCGCTGATCGACTCGCCGTCGACGACCTTGGTGGTGAACCGGTCGGCGAACTCGGGACGGTCGGCCACGTCGGTGGTGCCGCCGATCTCGTTCTCGTGGCGGGCGACGAGCACCCCGTCCTTGGTCGCCACGAGGTCGGGCTCGATGTAGTCGGCGCACTGCAGGATCGCGGTCTCATACGCGGCGAGCGTGTGCTCGGGCCGGTACCCGCTCGCCCCCCGGTGGCCGATCACCAGCGGGTCGCGGCCGTCGCGGCCGTCGGGGCGCACCCTCTCCAGGTCGATGACGATCAGCTCGGTGTCGTCGGGGGTGCCGGAGATGCGGCCGTTGCCGCCGGGGTAGTTGTTGTCGAGGCCAACCAGGAACCGGCCGTCGGCCAGGCGCACCACGACCTCCACCGACTGCAGGGCGAAGGCAAACGGGTCGTCCACGCCGTAGGCGCCCGGCGAGGCCTCGGTGCCGATCAGCGCCGGGTTGGCGATCCGCAGCAGGTCGGCGAACAGCGTCTTGTGCACGAAGCCGTCGCGGTCGGGGCGTCGCAGGCTGATCTCGTACAGCCGCTTCGTGACGGACGCGGGGCCCTGGAAGTCGTCACGCTCGATGAGCACCATGTGCTCGCCGTCGGTCATGTAGGCGTCGCCGATCACGTTGGCGTCGCGGTCGGTCTCGTACTGCCAGGTGCGCCCTGTGTAGCTCTCCGAGGCGAGGTCGAACTCGTAGATGAAGCGGCGGCGCGCCACTGGGTCGTCGGTGAACGCCCCCTCCACGATCGGGTAGATCCGCCGCCCGTCGGGCGACGCGGCCATCGCCTCGAACCCCCGGCTCGAGGGGACGCGCGGCGTCTCGCCCGGTTGCAGGAAGGGATTGCCGGGCGACTTGCCGTCGGGGAACTCGACCGGTGGCGCCAACAGCCTGCCGGTGGCGTCGACGTGGAGCAGGAACGGCCCGAACTCCTCGCCGATCCACAGCGTGCCGTCCGGGGCCCGCACCACCGACTCGACGTCGAAGTCGCCGCCGGTCAGCAACCGCTCGTCCGTGCCGTCGTTGACGATCGGGAACGGGATCCGCCCGTCCGGGTCGCGCAGCGAGATGAAGTCGCCGACCTCGATCTCCCCCGACCCGCCGTCTGCGGTCTCCCACTGCGGCGTGATCGTGTAGAGGCGCAACAGGAAGTCGGCGGAGTTGTCCTTGGCCCCGAATCCGTTGTCGGGGAGAGCGAGGAACGTACCGTCGCCGTTGTCGAGCATGCCGGAGAAGCCGGGGATCACCTGGCCGGGGAACGGACCGGTGCGCCCGTTCGCCGGCGTGGCCTGCGCACCGGACGGCGGGCCGGGGGCGATGAAGTCGGCCGACAGCGTGGCCCGGGCTTCGAGGACCGGCTGCCCGGCGTTCGGCCCCCGTCCGGGGCCGCCGCTCCCGTCGTGGCCTTCTCCTGCGGCCGCGGCGCCGGGCACGAGTCCCAACACCCCGCCGCCGAGCATCCCGACCGCGAGCACGACCGACAGCGTTCTGCGCACGATGATCTCCTCCCACGGCGCCGGGACGGGCGATCGGCGCCAGGCGAGATGCAACACCGCGGGCCTGGCCACGAGGTGAAACCCGGCCAGCGAGGCTGCAAACGAGGCATGAACCCGTCTGGAACCTGCGGACGACGACGACCGTGCACGTCCGCGTGCCGCACGTCACTGCGCCGGCTACGACCCGCGTGGCAGTGTGACGGCAACCGATCCCGATCCGCTATGGGGGTGGTGGTGTTGGGTCAGACGGATGTTCGCGAGCCGGTGCCGATCGACGAGGTCGCGCTCCCCGAGATCATGCAGACCCCGGAGCACCGGGCCGACCCGCATCCCTTCTACCACCGGCTGCGGCGCGAGGCGCCGGTCTGCCTGGTCCCCGAGTTCGACGAGCTCGTGCTGACGCGGTACGCCGACTGCGAGGCCGTGCTGCGTGACCCGCGCTTCTCGTCCGACCCCGAGCACCGGCGGCTCGAGCTGCCCTACGAGCAGCAGGACGTGCGCACGCAGCTGGGCGGCAGCGAGCTCAACATCCTGCTGTTCATCGACCCACCCGACCACACGCGCATCCGCCGGCTCGTGAGCAAGGCGTTCACGCCCCGGGCGGTGGAGCGCATGCGGGGGCACATCCAGGACATCGTCGACGGCATCCTCGACGACGCCGCGGACAAGGGCGAGCTCGACGTCGTGGCCGAGCTCGGCTACCTGGTGCCCGTCCGGGTCATCTGCGAGATGATGGACGTGCCCCGTGACGACGTCCACCTGTTCCGGGACTGGTCGGCGGCGGCCACCCGTCTGCTCGACGGGATCATCCCGCCCGACGAGCTGGCCAAAGCCGTCGGCGGCGCGCTCCAGCTCATCAACTACCTGAACGGCCTCATCGAGGAGCGCCGCCGCAAGCCCGGCGACGACCTGCTGTCGGGCCTCATCGCCGCCGAGGAGGCGGGCGAGACCCTGAGCGAGCCCGAGCTGCGCAGCATCACGCTCCTGCTGTTCGTCGCCGGCCACGAGACGACGCTCAATCTCATCGGCAACGGCACCTACGCCCTCCTGCGCCACCCGACCGAGCTGGCGCGGCTGCGGGAGGACCCGTCGCTCGTGCCGAGCACCGTCGAGGAGTGCCTGCGCTGGGACGGCCCGGTGCACATCACCGGCCGGATCGCCACCGAGGACCTGGAGGTCCACGACTTCCGGGTCGAGAAGGGCCAGCAGCTCCTCGTGCTGCTGGCCGCCGCCAACCGCGATCCCGCCCGCTTCCCGGACCCCGACCGGTTCGACGTCGGCCGCCCCGACAACCAGCACCTCACGTTCAGCCACGGCATGCACTACTGCCTGGGGGCGGCGCTGGCGCGGGCCGAGGGGCAGATCGCGCTGGGCACGCTCGTCCGCCGCTTCGGCGACCTCCGGCTCCTCACCGAGAAGCCCTCCTATCGCGACCACTTCGTCCTGCGGGGGCTCGACGAGCTGCGGGTGGCGGTGGGCTGACAACCGTGTTCATCACCAACCACGCCCTGGCCGGGGCCGCCGTCGGGGCGCTCGCCCGCCGCCCGGTGCCGGCCTTCCTGGTCGGCGTGGCGTCCCACCTGGCGATGGACATGGTCCTGCACTACGGCGACGACCTCGACTGGGACGACGTCGTGGACCTCGGCCGCGTGGATGGCACGATCGGGCTGGCCGTCACGGCGGCGCTGGCGGCGACGGCCCCGCCGAGCGTGCGGCGGGCCGTGCTCGCCGGCGTGGCGGGAGCCTGCGTTGTCGACATGGACAAGCCGGGCCGGCACTTCCTTGGC
>DASQUY010000512.1:0-2875 GCA_035641055.1 Acidimicrobiales bacterium
GGCTGCCTGTGGGTGCTGGCCCGCCGCATGCCGCGCCCGTCGGTCGTGGTGCGGGTGACGTGAAGGCGGGCACCCGGGCCGGCCTGGCGGCGCTGGCCGCCACGGTCGGGCTGCTGCTGGGCGCGACGCCGGCCGGAGCGCACGCCGAGTTGGTCGAGACCGAGCCGGCCGCGGGCGAGCAGCTCGACGCGGCGCCCGAGGAGGTCGTACTGCGCTTCACCGAGTCGGTGACCGTGGCCGACGACGGCGTCACGGTGCTCACCAGCGAGGCCGAGGCGATCGACATCGGCGGTTCCGAGCACCCCGACGGCGAACGATCGTCGGTCGCCGTGGCGCTGCCGGATCTGGAGGACGACACCTACGTGGTGGTCTGGCACGTCGTCTCGGCCGACAGCCACCCGGTCAGCGGTGCCTTCACGTTCACGGTCGGCGATGCCGCCGCGTTGTCGGAGGCCGAGACGCAGAGCCTCGTCGACGAGGTGCTCGCCGGGGCGGGGTCCGACCGCGCCGTCGGCACCTCTTACGGCATCGTGCGATTCGCCGCGTTCGCCGGGGTCGTGGTGCTGGTGGGCGGAGGCGCCTTCGTGCTCGGGCTGTGGCCGGCGGGGGAGCGCCGGCAGCGGGTCCGACGCATCCTGGCCGCCGCCTGGTGGTTGGCGGTCGGTGCCACGCTGCTGAGCATCCCGCTCCAGGGCGCCTACGCCGCCGGGGGTTCCTTCGCCGACGCCCTCGACCCTTCCGTGATCGGCGACGAGTTCGGCGCCCGGACCGGCCGGGCGTGGCTCATCCGCTTGGCGCTGCTGGCCGTCGCCGCCGTGGCCTGGTCACGCCTGCCGCGGGCCCTCGAGCCCCGTTCCACAGCGGAAGGTGGCCAGCCCAACGACCAGCTTCCGCGGCAGAACCCGCTCGGGCTCGCGCTGGGCGTCGCGTTAGGGCTCGGGCTCCTCGCCACCGTGACCTCCACCGGCCACGCCACGTCGGGCTACCTCGTTCCGCTGGCAATCGCCACCGACCTGGTGCACCTCACCGCCGTGAGCTCCTGGCTGGGTGGGCTGGTGGTGCTTCTCGGCGCCCTCCTGTGGAGGGCCGACGACGCCGAGGCCGGTGACGACTCCCCCGACAAGGTCGTCGCCCGTTTCTCGCGGGCTGCCGGGGTTGCCGTGGCGGTGATCGCCGCCACCGGCGTCGTGCAGGGGTGGCGCCAGGTCGGCTCGTGGAACGCGCTTGTCGAGACCAACTACGGCCGGCTGCTGCTCGTCAAGGTGGGGTTGGTGGCCCTGATCCTGGCGGCGGCGTCCGTCAGCCGGGCGTGGGTGCGCCAGCGGGTGAACGCCCGGGCGGCGCAGCTCGCCCTGTCCCCGGGACCGGGCGCGGCGCCGGCCTCGGGCGCGTCCCGGGCGCCGCTGTCGCTGCTGCGCCAGTCGGTGGCGGCCGAGGTCGGGCTGGCCGTGGTCGTCCTGGCCACCACCGCCCTGCTGGTCAACGCCGTTCCCGGGAGGACGGCCGAGGCGGAAGGCGGTGGGGTGTTCTCGGAGACGCTCTCGGGCGAGCTCGCGTCGGTGCAGGTCGTCGTGGACCCCGCCGAGGTGGGCGCCAGCGAGGTCCACCTCTACGTGACCGACCCCGTCGGCACCCCGATCGCCCCCGAGGAGGTCACCGCCTCGCTCACGCTGCCCGAGCGGGACATCGGACCCCTCGATGTGCCGCTCGTGAGCATCACCCCCGACCACTACGTGTCCGAGCGGACCGAGATCCCGCTGTCCGGAGACTGGGAGCTCGAGGTCGTGGTCCGCATGAGCGACATCGACCAGGACCGCCTGGCCACCGAGCTCCCCGTTCCCTGACCCTTGCCGTCCAACCGTCCCGAGAAAGGACCATGACGTGAACCTTCGTCGACTGATCCGGGCCCTCGTCGTCGCGGGCCTCGCCGTCGTGGTCGCCGCCCCGCTGGCCGGCGCCCACGTCACGGTCAACCCCGGCGAGGCGCCCAAGGGGGGCTTCGCCAAGCTGGCGTTCCGGGTGCCCAACGAGCGCGACGACGCCGGCACCACCACCCTGGAGGTCAGCTTCCCGGAGGACCACCCGATCGAGAACGTCAGCGTCCGGCCCAAGGACGGCTGGACGTACGAGGTGGCGGGCACCGGCGACGGCGCCGTGTCGACGATCACGTGGGCCGGCGGGGTGATCCAGCCCGGCGAGTTCGACGAGTTCGAGGTGTCGGTCGGTCCCCTGCCCGAGGACGCCGACCAGCTGCTGTTCCCGTCGCTGCAAACCTACGAGGGCGGCGACGTCGTCCGCTGGATCGAGGAGCCGCAACCGGGCGGCGAGGAGCCCGAGTTCCCCGCCCCGCTGCTGACGCCCGTCGACCCCGAGGGCAACGAGGCGGGCACCGACGACGAGGCGACCGAGGCCGAGCCTGGGTCAGACAGCGAGCAGTCCGGCGGCGTGAGCGTCGAGAACGCCGCCACGCAGGACGACGTCGACTCGGCCAACACGCTGGGCATCGTCGGCATCGTCGTGGGCGCGCTCGGGCTCCTCACCGGCGGGTTCGCCTTGCTCCGGCGCCGGAGCGCATGAGTCACACCTCCCACAAAGAAACTTTCCGGATCCCGGAACAACGGGGGAGGGCGGCGCGTTGAGACCGTCAAGGCCCGTGCGCCGGTCCCGTTCCTCCCCCTGACGGGATCGGCCGGGCCTCTGTAGTCAGGTTCCTCGTCCGGCTGCGAGGATGGGACCGTGAGCCACGACCACGCCCACCTCCCGGCCGCAGGCCGGGCGGGTGCCCGCTACAAGGGCCGTCTGCTGGCGGCACTGGCGGTGGTGGCCGTGGCCACCGTGATCGAGGTGGTCGCCGGCTTCCTCACCCGGTCGCTGG
>DASQUY010000513.1:0-4391 GCA_035641055.1 Acidimicrobiales bacterium
TGCGCAGCGCCACGGTGACCACCAGGGTCTCCTCCCCCCCACCCAGGAAGACGTAGGCGACCAGCAGGTCGTTCCAGACCCAGAGGAACTGGAAGATGGCGAAGGCGGCCAGGGCCGGGACGGAGAGGGGGACGATGAGCCGCCAGAAGATCGTGAAGTGGTCGGCACCGTCGATCCTGGCCGACTCGATGATCGACGACGGCAGCGAGCCGATGTAGTTGCGGAGCAGGTACACGGCCAAGGGCAAACCGAAGCCCGTATGGGCCAGCCAGACCGCCAGATACGTGCCGCCGAGATCGAGGTCCGGGAACAAAGGGACCGGCCCCCACCGGGCACCGCCGGTGTACAGGCGCAGGATCGGGATCAGCGCCATCTGGAGGGGGACGACCAGCAGCCCGACGACCGCCACGAACATCACGTAGCGGCCGCGGAAGTCCATCCACGAGAAGGCGTAGGCGGCAAACGCGGCGATGGTGATCGGGATGACCGTGGCCGGGATGGTCACGGCGAGGCTGTTGAGGAAGGCGTTGCCGAAGGCCCGGGTCTCGAAGACCGACCGGTAGTTCTCGAACGTCCAGTCGAACCACTCCGAGGCGCGGGTGAAAACGGTCCACCAACCGGTGGTCTCGATGAGGTCCTGGGGCCGGAACGAGCTGATCAGAACCCCGGCGGTGGGGATCAGCCAGATCAGGACGACCACGAGGATGGTGATCCGGACGAACCAACCGCCTTGCCGCACGCCCGCCGCCTCGCCCGAGGGCGGTGGCCCGAGCGCCGTCGGTGCCGCGCCTTCGGCGGTCTCGATCTTCGGCGGCGCCAGGCTCATCGGATCGCCTCCTGCTCGCGGAAGCGGCGGATGTTCCAGATCATGATGGGGATCACGGCCACGAAGAGGATCACGGCGATGGCTGCGCCGCGACCGGAGTTGCCGCCGAGGAAGAACCAGTTGACCATCCGCTCGGCGATGACCTCGGTCTGGTTGATCTCGGGGCTGCCGATGACGAACACGATGTCGAAGACCTTCATGGCGTTGATGATCATGTAGGTGACCACCACCGCGATGGTGGGCAGGATGGTCGGGACGATGATCCGCCGGAACACCTGCAGCTCCGAGGCGCCGTCGATGCGGGCCGCCTCGATGATGTCGTCGGGGATCGCCTTGATCGCCGCCGACAGCACCACCATGGCGAACCCCGTCTGCATCCAGATCATGATCACCATGAGCAGCAGGTTGTTCCACGGCGTCTCCTGCAGCCACGGCGTCGGGCTCATGCCCAGCCCCTGCTTGATGCCGTTGAGCAGACCGATCTGGGTGCCGAAGCCCTCGGGCCGGAAGCTGTAGATGAACTGCCACGTCACCGCGGCGCCGACGAACGAGATCGCCATGGGCATGAAGATCAGCGACTTGGCCACCGCCTCGCCCCGGCGGAGCCGGTCGGCCAGGGTGGCGAACCCCAGACCGATGCTCGTGGCGACCAGCGGGACGAAGATGATCCACCCCGCCGTGTTGCGGATCGAGCGCAGCATGCTCTCGTCGGTGAACACGAAGTCGAAGTTGTCGAGGCCGACGAACCCCTCACCCCGGGCGTCCCTGAAGCTCAACACGATGGTGTTGATCACCGGGTACACGAGGAACACGGCCAGGATGACCAGGGCCGGTCCCACGAAGACGTACGGACGGACGCCCTCGCGGTACTGAGGGGGAAGCCAGTCGACCACCCGGTTCATCGCCCAGAACAGGAAGAACACGCCGGCCACGCCGACGGCGATGGCGACGCCTATCACGAGGAACCGGTTGGCGTCGGCGTCCCGCAGGAGGTCGAACGTGAGCCACAACACGATGAACGCCACGATCGGGACCACCAGCGCCGTCACCAGGCGCAGCAACGAGACGCCGAGGAAGCGCCGACCCTCCGGCGCCTCCGGCCTGACAGGGGGCTCAGCCTCTGGGGCCGGCTCCCCCGGCCTCTCGTCGATCTTCGTGCTCACTCGGTGTCGTCCTCCTGACCGAGACCCCTCGTGCCAAGAGAGTAAACGGGAGCGGCCGCCCGTGCGGCCGCTCCCGTCGGTGGCTCAGCTCGGCCAGTCGTTCTCGACGGCCTCGAAGGAGCTCTCCAGCACATCGGGACCACCCTGCATGTACTCGAGCATGGCGGTCCAGAAGCTATCGGATCCGACCGCGGCCGGCATGAGGTCCGAGGCATCAAACCGCCCCGTGCCCGACTCGATCGCCTCGGTCAGGACCTCGGCGGAATCGGCCAGGATGTCGTTGGCGTAGCACTCGGGGGTGACCTCGACGTTGGGCGAGATCCGGGAGGTTGCCTCCTCGGCGCCCTGGGCGCACTGCACCGGTTCGCTGGCGAACCGCTCGAGGAAGTCGATGACCTCGGGGTCGTCCCGGAACACCATCGCCAGCTCACCGGCGAAGAGGGTGCCCTCTTGGTCGATGGGTGGGAAGGGGAACCAGTCGTAGTCCTCGCCCGCCACCGCGTCCTCGGGGAAGAACGCCGGGATGAAGCTGGCCTGCCGGTGCATCAGGCAACCGGGCGGGTCGTTGAACATCGGAGTCGGCGCCTCGCCGAAGGCGAGGGACACGGTGCCCTCGGCGCCACCGAGGACGTAGTCCTCGGTGAACATGATCTCGCCCATGGTCTCGGCGGCCTCGACGACCGCCGGGTCGTTAAAGGGGATCTCGTGCTGCCACCACTGGTCGTAGACGTCGACGCCGGCGGTGCGGAGCATGATGTCCTCCATCCAGTCGGTCGCCGGCCAGCCGCTGGCGGCGCCGTCCTCGTAGCCGACGCACCACGGCGTGCCCCCGTCGGCCACGATCTGGTCGCTGAGGGCCAGGAGATCGTCCCAGGTCTCCGGGATCTCGTAGCCCGCGTCGTCGAAGGCCGGCTTGCTGTACCAGATCATGCTCTTGAGGTTGACGTTGGTGGGCAGGCCGTAGTGCTCGCCTTCGAACTCGCCGAGCGACAGGAGGTGCTCGCCGAAGGTCGCCTCCAGCTCCTCGATGTCGAACCCGAGATCCTCCAGCGAGAAGGCCTCACCCGACGCCGCGACCTCCTGCACCGTGCCCGGCTGCGGGTGCAGGGCGATGTCGGGCGGGTTGCCGCCCTCGAGGCGGATCTGGAACTGCTCGACGAAGTCACCGCTGCCCTCGTTGTCGACCTCGTAGCCAACCTCCGGGAGGACCAGCTCATCGAGCGCGACGTCGAGGGCGTCGACCTCCTCGGGCTCCATGGCGCTGAAGACCGTCACGGTGCCGGTGAGCTCCTCCCCGTCCTCGGCGGGTTCCTCGGCGGCCCCGTCACCGTCGTCATCGTCGCCGCACGCGGCGAGGATGAGGCCGGCGACGACCGGCACCGCCATCAACCGACTGACTCTCATGTGGTTCTCCTTTGCTGTCGTGTGGCCCCGGCTCACTCGCCGGACGGCCCGTAGATCCCGGCGCCGGTCTCGGCGTCGAAGAAGTGCAGGCGGTGGGTGTCGACCACCAGCTCGATGGGGTCGCCCCGGTGGGCCCGGGTGCGGGGGTTGAGCCGGGCCAGCACGGTCGAGCGGCTCCCGTCGCCGGCCGACGTGACGGCGGCGAGCGCCGTGTCGACCGCCTCGTCGACGTCGGCCGCGAGCTCCCGCACGTCCTCGGTCACCGCGGGCGGGGCGTCGAGGGGGAAGTGCACGACCACGTCGGAGCCGAGCGCCTCGCGCAACTCAACCGTCGACGACACGCGCCGCTCTGCGGGCGCGTCCGACACCAGCGTCGCATCCTCCATGTCCTCGGGGCGGATGCCGAGGACGACCTTCCGGCCCTCGTAGCTCCGCAGGGCGGGGCGGTCGGCCAGGACCTCGTCGGGCACCGGCAGCCGAAAGCCGCCGACCTCGACCGCCACCGACCCGTCCGACGCCTCGAGGCCCGCTTCGAGCAGGTTCATGGCGGGCGACCCGATGAACCCGGCCACGAACAGGTTGGTGGGGCGCTCGTAGAGGGTCTGGGGCGTGTCGACCTGCTGCAGCATGCCCTTGCGGATGACCGCCACCCGGTCGCCCATCGTCATGGCCTCGGTCTGGTCGTGGGTCACGTAGATCGTGGTGACGCCCAGCTCGCGCTGGAGCCGCGAGATCTCGGCCCGGGTCTGGACGCGCAGCTTGGCGTCGAGGTTGGAGAGCGGCTCGTCCATCAGGAACGCCTGCGGATGGCGCACGATGGCCCGGCCCATCGCCACCCGCTGCCGCTGCCCGCCCGACAGGGCCGCGGGCTTGCGCTCCAGCAGCTCGCCCAGCCCCAGGATGCCGGCGGCGTCGTGCACCCGCTGCCGGATCTCGTCCCGCGGCACCTTCTGCAGCTTGAGGCCGAAGGCCATGTTGTCGAACACGCTCATGTGGGG
>DASQUY010000514.1:0-6710 GCA_035641055.1 Acidimicrobiales bacterium
TAGGGAGACGTGATGGCTGGGAGATCCATGAGCGCTCAGATGCAGCTCGGCAGGCGGCGCCGCTGGTCCGACGCCGGCCGGGGCTTGGCGGCCCTGCTCGGCGTGATCGCCGTTGTCGTCGGGATCCCCGTCGGGTTGATCTCGTGGGTCGGGTGGCCGCTGCCCTCCGAGGTGCCGACGGTGTCCGAGGTCGCCGACGCCCTGCGCGACACCTACATCCCCGACGAGTTCCTGGTGAAGGCCCTGGCCGTCGTGTGCTGGCTGGTCTGGATCGAGCTGGTGGCGTCGCTGCTCGTCGAGGCCGTGGCGTACGGGCGCGGGCGCCGGGCGGGCCACGTGCCCCTGGCCGGTGGCATGCAGCGGGGCGCCGCTCGGCTGGTGGCGACGGTGGCCCTGCTGGGCTCGCTCCTGGCCACGAAGGGGCTGCCCGGTTCCGATGGTCACGGGACGCGACCGCTGGCCCCGCCCGTCGCCGGGCCGACGGCGGCGCTGATCGTCGACGACCCGACCGAGGGGCCGGCGACACCCGCCGCCGCCACGTCCACGCCGTCGCCGGCGCCCCGGGCGGTCTATGAGGTCCAGCGCCGCGACACGCTGTGGGACATTGCCGAGCGCCACCTCGGCGACCCGTTCCGCTGGCAGGAGATCTTCCGGCTGAACGAGGGCAAGGCGCAGCCCAACGGCCACCGCCTGACCGACCCCGACCTCATCTACCCCGGCTGGTGGCTGGAGCTGCCCGAGGACGCCCGGGGCTTGCCGTCGACGTCGACCCCGGCGGAGCCGCCGGCCGAGCCCGCGGACCCATCCGGTGCCGCCCCCGGTGGCGGCGATACCGGCGACGGCGACGGGAGCGGCGACGGCGACGGTATGGTGCTGCTCGACGACGGGCGGGACGACGGCGCCGGCGTGATCGCCGACGCCATCGTCCGTCGTTCGGCGGCCGTGCGGGACCACGTCCGGGATCGCGCCGACGCCGGCGGCATGGTGTTGCTGCCCGACGATGACGACGGCCGCGTCTGGGGATCCGACCCGCCGGCCGAGCCACCGGCGCCCGACCCGCGTGACGATCACATCGCCGCACGCGACCAGTAGGAGGCCCGATGGCGACCACGCTTGGACCGCCCAATCCGCCCGCCCCCCGCACTCCGCCCACGCCGCGCACCCCGCCCGCCGGCAGCCCGACCCGATCGGCGCCGCCGCCCGTCCCGGGGGGTGGGCGGCAGCGGCGCTGGTCGCTGGCGCTGCTGGCCGTGCTGGTGACGGTGGGGTCGGCGCTGGCGTTCGTCGTGCTGTGGATGAACGCCGGCGGCCGCGAGCCGGTGCTGGTGTTGAACAACGACGTGGCGGCCGGCCAGGTCATCCAGGACGCGGACCTGGGGGTGGCCCGGGTGGCGGCCGATCCGGGCGTCGAGCTGCTCGCCTCCTCGGCACGCGACCAGGTGGTCGGCAAGGCAGCGAGGGCCGACCTGCTCGCCGGCACGCCCTTGGTCGCCGCCGCCGTGGGTGAGTCGGAGGGCCTCGACGCCGGGATGGCGGTCATCGCCGTGCCCGTGCCCTCGGAGGAACTGCCCGCCGGCCTCGAGCGGGGCGACCGTGTCGTGCTGCTGCAGACCCCTTCGGCCACGGGCGAGCTCGTGGCCACCGACACGATCGGTGACGGGCAGGTCGTCGACGTGGACTCCGACGGCGACGGGTCGAGCATCGCCGTGTCGGTGCGGGTCCCGGAGAGCCTGCTGCCCGACGTCGCGTCGGCCATCCGCACCGACTCGATCACCGTGGCGCAGGCGGGGTTGTCCTGAGGCATGGCGTACGTCGCGTTCGCCTCGGCAAAAGCGTCGCCGGGGGTCACCACCACGGTCGCCGCCCTGGCGGCCACGTGGCCGGCCGATCGTGACCTCATGGTCGCTGAGCTGGATCCGGCCGGCGGTGACCTCGCCGTGCGCTTCGACCTCGCACCCGAGCCGGGGTTGGTGTCGCTGGCCGCGGCCGGGCGCCGCGAGCTGGACCGCTCGACGTTCACCCAGCACTCCCAGCCACTGCCGGTCGCCATTCCCGGTGGCCGTGGGGGCGCCGAGGGCGTCGCCACCCGCCGGGTGCTCGTGGGACCGGTGGCCGCCGATCAGGCCGGGGCGGCGCTGTCGGCCCTGCGGGGACGCGGGCTGCCGGAGGTCATGAGGGGCCTGGCGGCCGACGTGCTCGTCGACTGCGGGCGGCTCGACCCGAGCTCGGCGGCCCACGACATCGCCGTCTGGGCCGACCTGCTGGTCGTGGTGGCCCGACCGGTGGTCGCCGAGGTGCACCACCTGGCGAGCCGGCTGACCGCGTTGCGCCCGCGGGCGCTGTCGCTGCTGCTGGTGGGCGACCGGCCGTACTCGGTGGCCGACGTGGCCGACGCCGTCGGGGCCAACCCGCTCGGCGCCCTGCCGGTCGACGATCGGGCCGCTGTGGCGCTCACCCTCGGTGGCGCCCGTGCCGTGCGGGCGCTGCGCCGCTCCCGGCTGCTGCGCGATGCCCGGGCGCTGGCCGAGGGTCTGGCCGACTGGTTGCCGCCGCCGTCGCCGCCGCCCCGGGCCGGCAGCTCCGAACCCGCGGCGATGAGGGTGCCCGTGGCCCCGCCACCCACCGCGCGTTCCGGCCCTGAAGGCACGCCGGCGCCGCCGCCCCCACCCTCACCGGCACGCGCCCGGCCCTCGCCCAACGGGCAACCGCCCGGCCGTCAGCGTCGCCGCTCGGCCCCGCCGCCGACCCCACCTCCGGCACCGCCGCCATCGGTCCCCACACCGCCATCCCCGGCTCCGGCTCGGGCCCCGGCCCCGGCGTCGGACGGCCCCAAGCACTTCCGCCGGACACGCGGCGACAGGTCCCGCCGGTGAGCCCCGAGACCAAAGGGCTGGTTCGCGAGTTCCGCCGCGAGGTCGCCGACGAGCTCACGGAGCGGCTGCGCGCCGACGAGATGGCGGACCGGCCGCGCATGTCGCCCGCCGACCAGCGGCAGTTCGGTCGCCAGCTCATCAACCGCCGCCTCGAGCGGTACGCCAAGCAGCAGCTCGAGGACGGCCGGGAGCCGCTGTCGTACGAGGACGAGGTGGCGCTCGCCCAAGCCATCCACGACGCCCTGTTTGGCCTCGGCACCCTGCAGCGGCTGCTCGACGACGAGTCGATCGAGAACATCGACGCCAACGGGTGCGCCGATGTGTGGGTCACGCACGGCGACGGCAGCAAGCACCGGGCGCCGCCCATCGCCGACAGCGACGAGGAGCTGATCGAGGTCCTGCGCATGACCGCCGCCCGGGTGGGGCTCACCGAGCGCCGGTTCGACAACGGGGCGCCGGCGCTCAACCTGCAGCTGCCCGACGGCAGCCGGCTCTTCGCCATCATGGCGGTGACGTCGAGGCCGTGCGTAGCGATCCGGCGGCACCGGTTTCCCAAGGTGTTCCTCGACGACCTGGTGGGCCTGGGTTCGCTGGACGTGGCGCTGCGCGAGTTCCTGGCGGCAGCCGTGCGGGCTCGCAAGAACTTCATCATCTGCGGCGGGGTCGACGCCGGGAAGACCACGCTGCTGCGGGCGATGCTCAACGAGGTGGCGCCCGAGGAGCGGCTCGTCACGATCGAGGACAACCTAGAGCTCGGTGTCGACCGCTACGCGGACCTGCACCCCGACGTCGTGGCGCTGGAAGCGCGGGAGGAGAACGTCGAGGGGGAGGGCGCCATCGACCTCGCCACGCTGGTGCGCTGGGGCCTGCGGATGAACCCGGACCGGGTGATCGTGGGGGAGGTGCGGGGTGATGAGGTCATCCCGATGCTGAACGCCATGAGCCAGGGGAACGACGGCTCGATGTGCACGGTGCACGCCAACTCGTCGCTGGCGGCGTTCGGCAAGCTGGCGATGTACGCGGTGCAGGCGCCCGAGCGGCTCAACCTGGAGGCGACCAACCTCATGGTCGCCAACGCCATCGACTTCGTCGTCTACATCGGCACGGCCGCGGTCGGGGGCGAGGGCGGGCTGCGGCGCTACGTGTCGTCGGTGCGGGAGGTGGTGGGGGCCGAGGGTCCGCTCGTCGTGTCCAACGAGATCTTCGTGCCCGGCTATGACAAGCGGGCCATCCCCGGCTCCCCGCTGCGCGACAGCACGCTGGCCGAGCTGGCCGAGGTCGGCTTCGACTCGTCCGTGCTGCTCCGCCCCGACGGGTGGTGGAACTGAGCGGACCCGCAAGGTCGAGCTACGTCTCCGAGACCGCTTGCCTCGCCACGTCCATCAGTGCCGAGGCTGCCCGGCGCGCGGCTCGCAGTCGTGCGGCGGAAGGGTCGCCGGTGCCGTACTGGACGCTCGTCTTGAGCCCGAGGAGCGTCTGCAGCCGGCGCGCCGCATCACGGTGGACGGATGCCAGGAGGTCGACCGCGGCCTGGTGGTTCTGGTCGGCCGGTCGTTCGCCCAGCCTGACGCAGCAGATGGCGTCTGCTGCGGCGATCCCCGCTTCGATCAGCAACGACGCCTCGGCGGATCGCACTGTCTCGTCTTCCTGCCCGGCCGTGGCGAGGGTGAGGAACTGCCGGGCCTTGGCCAGTCGCGCTCGCGCCTCCTCGGCCCCGCACGGCTTGCGGCGTCCCTTGGCGCGAATCAGCGGCGGGTCCCGACGGGTTCGTGCCAATGCCCAAGGAGCACGACGCCGTGCCGACGCACATCCTGTCGCAGACGTTGGTTGCCGTCGAGCTCCTCTTGGTCGGCATCGAGGAGATCGATGCCGTTCCCGGTCCAGCGGCGAACTGCCGACGCGAGGTCGCCCAACTGCGTCGTCCACGTTTCGTCGTCGGCGGGCACGTCACTCGGGCGGACGACCAGCAGGTCGATGTCGCTATCTACCTGTGCTTCGCCGGCGGCGACCGATCCGAACAACACGACCGCCTCGGGGGGCAACCGCCATCCTTCGACCTGCTCGACGATCCGTCGCCGCCACTCGCTCTTGGCCACCACCACCAAGTCGAGCACCGGGGCCAAGACATGATCGCGGTTGAGCTCGTACAGGATCGCCGGACTTGCGGCCCGCGCGGTGAGAAGCCCGGCATCGCTCAGGTCGTTGAGCAGCTTGCTTGCCTGTGACGCCGAGACGCCGGCTCGTTCGGCGATCCGGCGACCCGACATCGGCGATCGCAGCGCCGCGAGCACGACAAGGAGGTCGCCGGTGGCCCCCATGCCGAGCGTCCTGTGCGGGCGAGCCAGGTCCATTTGGGTATCGTAGCGCCTCTGCTCGCCATAGCGCGCAATTGCGCGTAATAGCGCGCAATAGCTTGCCGTCAGATGGGGACGAGTTTGCCGCTCGGGAGCCGGGCGTAGCCCTGCTGGGCGAGCTCGCGGTCGCGCTCTTCCCGCCAGCGCTCGCGGTCGGCCTCACGTCGGGCCTGCTCGGCGGTGGCGGCGCCGGCGGCGTCCGAGATCGCCAGGGCGAGGGCGCGGAGGGCGTCGCGGGTGGCGACGGCGTCGTCGACGATCGCCGGCTGCTCGGTGTCGTAGTCGTCGCGGTACCGACCCCTCCAGGCGCCGTCGCTGTCGAGCTGCCGGTGGGCACCGTGCAGCCCGTCGACGACGGTGTCCAATGCGCCCGCCGCCCGCTCGCACTCGTCGATCGCGGCCTGGGTACGGGCGTGGTCGAAGTCGACGTCGTCCCAGTTGGGTTGCCAGTCGGGCATGGCGTCCGAGCCTACGCGACGAGCAACTAACGTGACGGCACGTATGGGGACCAGTTCGGCGCGGCCCTCGGCGCTGCGCACCTTCACCGACGCGGCCGCCGGCATGGACAACACGCTCGCGGCGCGCCGCGCGCCCCTGCAGGAGGCGCTCGACGGCTTCCGGGCGTCGCCGGGGTGGCAGGACTTCCTCGACGACGTGCCGCCGCTCGATATCGACGTGGGGGCGGTCCGCGGGCGCCTGGACCAGCTGCGGCGCTTCGTCGGCCAGGTGGCGGCCGGCTTCGAGTCCGTCGACCCCACCCCTGACAGGGACGGGGTGATCTGGACCAGCGACAGCAACATCGACCCGCACGTCACGATCGCCCTGGGCGAGACCGCCGAGCTGGTCCGCGACGGCGACCGCTGGATCTATCCCGGCACCGAGGAGGACGACTTCGTGCGGGTGGTCACCCGCGACGGCGTCACCTACCTCGAGGTCGGCGCGGTCTACGACGACGACGGTCGGCAGCGGGTCCGTTGGGAGTCGCGGCGCCTCACCGATGGGCAGGCGGCCAACCTGGTCATCCGGACCGGCGGCGGCAACGACTGGATCGCCGTCTCGCCCGACGTCCACCTCGCCATCACGGCGTGGACGGGGGAGGGCAACGACGTCTACGGCACGCCCGGCGAGCACTACGCCTCGCGGCTCGGGGGCAGCGGCGACGACCGCATCTTCACCGGAGCCGGTGACGACCGGGTGGACGCGGGCGCCGGCGACGACGAGGTGTACACGGGCGCCGGGCAGGACTACGTGGACGGCCAGGACGGCAACGACACGATCGTGAGCGGCGACGACACCGACGTCGTGTACGGCGGCCGGGGCGACGACACCATCTGGACCGGCGCCGGCGACGACTACGCCGAGGGCGGCAGCGGGAGCGACGAGCTGCACGGGGGCGCCGACACCGACGTCGTCTCCGGCGGCCGCGGCGACGACACGCTCGACGGAGGGGCCGGCGACGACAACCTGTTCGGCGGGCGGGACG
>DASQUY010000515.1:0-22192 GCA_035641055.1 Acidimicrobiales bacterium
GCGACGACGATGCCGGCGAGCCGCCTCGCCACGGCCCGGACGGGTCGGGTGACGGTGCCGGCCCCTCCGAGCCGAGCCGCGAGCGCCCCGCCGAGCGGGGCGACGAGCGCGCCGCTTCGTAGGCGTCGTCGCCGTGGCCACCACGAAGAAGGCGTCGCCCGAGCAGGGGATGACGCTGGTCGAGCACCTCGCCGAGCTGCGCAACCGGCTCATCATCAGCGTCGTGGCGGTGGCACTGGGGATGGTCGTGGTGTTCGTCTTCTACGAGACGGTATTCGAGTGGCTGGTCCAGCCTTACTGCGACGTCAGCGACGGCCGGGAGTGCACCCTCCTGCAGACCGATCCGCTGGAGGGCTTCGGTGTGCGCATGCGGGTTGCCGGGTACGGCGGCGTCGCCTTGGCCATGCCGGTGCTGCTGTGGCAGATCTTGCGCTTCGTCAGCCCGGGCCTCTACAGCAACGAGAAGCGCTACGCCATCCCGTTCGTCGCCTCGGCGCTCATGCTGTTCGTCGCCGGCGCCGGCCTGGCCTACTGGACGATGCCCCGGGCGCTCGACTTCCTGGCGTCGATCGGCGGCGAGCAGTTGGAGCAGTTCTACCGACCCAGCGAGTACTTCCGGCTGATCACCTACATGATGCTGGCGTTCGGCATCGGCTTCGAGTTCCCCATCCTGCTGATCTTCATGCAGCTCGCCGGCATCCTCGAGCCGGACACGCTGCGCCGCGGCCGGCGCTACGCCATCGTGATCATCGTGGTGCTCGTCGCCGTGATCACCCCTTCGGGAGACCCCTACAGCATGCTGGCCCTGTCGGTGCCGATGGTCGTCTTCTACGAGCTGGCGATCCTGATCGGCAGCCGGCTCGTCAGACGCCAGGCGCTCCGTGACAGCGCCGCCGGGACGTGACGCTCACCTATCCCTTCGAGCTCGACACCTTCCAGCTCCGGGCGATCGAGGCGCTCGACCGGGGTCGCTCGGTGCTCGTCGCCGCCCCCACCGGGTCGGGCAAGACCGTCGTGGCGGAACACGCCGTGGCCCGGGCGCTGAGCGAAGACGGCAAGGCGTTCTACACGACGCCGATCAAGGCGCTGTCCAACCAGAAGTTCGCCGACCTCGTCCGCCGGCACGGCGCCGACAACGTGGGCCTCCTGACGGGCGACAACAGCATCAACGGCGACGCCCCGGTGGTGGTCATGACGACCGAGGTGCTGCGGAACATGATCTACGCCGGCTCCCCGACGCTGAGGGGTCTGCGGTTCGTGGTGCTGGACGAAGTCCACTACCTGCAGGACGCCTACCGGGGACCGGTCTGGGAGGAGGTCATCATCCACCTGCCGGCCGAGGTCTGCCTCGTCTGCCTCTCGGCCACCGTGTCGAATGCCGAGGAGGTGGCCGAGTGGCTGGAGACAGTGCGGGGGGCGACCACCCTGGTGCTCGAGGAGCGGCGCCCGGTCGAGCTCCGGAACCTCTACCTGGTGGGCGACCGGCTGAGCGAGCGCCCCCATCTGCTACCGACGCTGATCGACGGGCGGCCCAACCCCGAGGCCGAACGCCTCGACGAGGACCTGCACGGGCGCGCCTTTCGCCGCGGCCGCCAGCCGCGTCGGCGGTTCTTCACCCCGCGACGTCCCGACGTCGTCGACATGCTGGGCGAGCGCGACATGTTGCCCGCCCTCTACTTCATCTTCAGCCGCGTCGGCTGCGAGGAGGCGGTCGAGGCGTGCCTCGCCGCCGGCCTGCGGTTGACCACGTCCGAGGAGCGGACCCGCATCCGGGCGATCGCCGAGGAGCGCACCGCCGCCCTCAGCGACGACGACCTCGACGTGCTCGGGTACGACCACTGGGAGGCGGCGCTGGAGATGGGTCTGGCGGCCCACCACGCCGGCATGGTGCCGCCCTTCAAGGAGGCCGTCGAGGCGTGCTTCGTGGAGGGCCTGGTCAAGGCCGTGTTCGCCACCGAGACGCTGGCGCTCGGGATCAACATGCCCGCCCGGAGCGTCGTCATCGAGCGGCTCACCAAGTTCACCGGGGAAGCGCGGGAGTTCCTGACCCCCGGGGACTACACGCAACTCACCGGGCGCGCCGGCCGGCGTGGCATCGACGACCTCGGCTACGCCATCGTGCTGTGGTCGCCGTTCGTGCCCTTCGACCAGGTGGCGTCTCTGGCGTCCAGCCGCACCTATGGCCTGCGCTCCGCCTTCCGTCCCACCTACAACATGGCGGCCAACCTCGTCCGACGCTACGAACCGGCCGACGCCCACCACCTGCTCAACCTGTCGTTGGCCCAGTTCCAGGCCGACCGCGCCGTGGTCAGGTTGGAGGCCCGCATCGAGCGCCAGGAGGAGCGCATCGAACGCCTGGAGCGGGAGGCCGCCTGCGAGCGGGGCGACGCCGCGGAGTATCGGCAGCTGCGCCAGGCGCAGGCCGCGACACCGTCGGCGGGACCGGCGGGGGTCGCCAGCACCTCCCAGATCGAGTTCGCCCTGTCGCGGCTGATGCCCGGCGACGCCATCGACGTCGGGGGCCAGCCGCTGGCGGTGCTGTCGACGGCCCACCGCAAGGGCGGGGCCGTCAAGGTGCGGGCCCTCGACCGGGACGGTGACCGCACGACGCTCGGGGCCGACGACCTCGACCACCCGCCCACCCGGCTGGGTCGCCTCGACGTGCCCAAGCCCTACGCCCCGAACAGCCGACCCTTCCAACGGAAGCTGGCCGCGGAGCTGCGGCGGGCCCGATTCGACCGGCAACCGAACGGGCCGGCGGCTTCTGGTGACGGAAGTGGTTGGAGGCGAACCGATCCCGTCACCGAAACCGGTCTGGCCGAGCATCCGGTGCACGGCTGCCCCGACCGCGACCGGCACCTGCGAGCGCTCGGCCAGCTCGACCGTGCCCGGCGCGAGCTTTCGGACATGCGGCGCGAGGTGCGGTCGAGGACCGAGTCGCTGGCCCGCCGCTTCGACCGGGTGCTCCGGCTGTTGGAGGCCTGGGGCTACCTCGACGGGTGGTCCCTCACCGAGCGGGGCGCGGTGCTGGCCCGCACCTACCACGAGAGCGACCTGCTGGTGGCCGAGGCGATGGCCGGTGGCGTGGTCGACGGCCTCGATCCCGCCTCGCTGGCGGGGCTGGTCTCGTGCTTCACGTACGAACACCGAGGGCCGAGCACGCCGCCGCCGCCATGGTTCCCGTCGCGGCTGGTGCGGGCCCGGTGGGCCGACCTCGAAGGGCTCGCCGCCGAGCTGCGCAGCGACGAGGACGCCGCCGGCCTGCCGGAGACCCGTCCGCCCGATCCGGGGTTCCTGGCCTTGGCCCACGCGTGGGCGTCGGGCGAGCCCCTCGGTGAGGTGCTGGACGACGAGGACCTGTCGGGCGGCGACTTCGTTCGCAACATCAAGACGCTCATCGACCTCGTGCGGCAGATCGGCGACGTCGCCCCCAACCCGGAGACCGCCCGTACCGCCCGCCAGGCCGCCGAGGCCCTCCACCGCGGCGTCATCTCGATCTCGTCCACCCTGGAGGAGGTCGTCGGCGCGTGACGGTCGAGAAGGGCAAGGCGTGGGGTGAGCCGGGCAGGCTGGACGACGGGGTCGTGGTGGGCAGCGACGCCGAGGCCCGCCGGGTGGTCGAGGCGGCCCGCCGGGAGGGGCGGGCGCCACCGCCGCTGGGGCTGGCCGGCGGCGACCTGTGCCGCACGCTGGGCGGCGGCGGTGATCCCGAGCGCCTGCGCTCCGGCCCGGCCGTGCGCCTGCCCGTCGACCTGGGCGCGGTGCTGGTCGACGGCCGGCTGCACTGGTTCGTCGCCCACCTGATCGTGCGCCGCTCGTGGTGGTGGGGACCGATCGTGGCGGCGATGAACGCGGAGTTCCTCGGCCGCTGGGACGTCGCCCCCCGCGCGCATCCGGGTGACGGCGTCCTGGATGTGGTCGAGGTGGCCGCCGAGATGACCCTCGCCGACCGGGTCAAGGCCCGCCGGCGCCTGCCCACCGGCGGCCACGTCCCCCACCCGGCGATCGCCCAGCGCCGACGCCCGGCGCTGCAGCTCGACCTCGGCCGCCCGACACCCGTGTGGCTCGACGGCGAGCGGATCGGCAGCGCCACCGCGCTCTCCGTCCGGGTCGAGCCCGACGCCCTCACGTGCGTTGTCTAAACAAGCGAACTTGCGGTGGTTAGGGACGTCATAGCGTCCTTATCCACCGCAAGTTCGGTTTCCTTGGGTCTAGCGTGACGTCGATGGACGGTCCCCGGTCCGACCTCGCCGAGGTCAAGGAACGCCTGGCCGCGGAGGTCGACCGGCGCCGGCGGCTGTTGGTGGACGTGTCCCACCGGATCCACGCCCATCCCGAGCTGGGCTACGAGGAGCGGTTCGCCCACGACCTGCTGACCCGGGTGCTCGAGGACGAGGGACTCGACGTCACCCGCTCGGTCCGGGGGATCGCCACCGCCTTCGAGGCCCGTGCCGGCAGCGCCGACGGCCCGACCGTCGCGGTCGTGTGCGAGTACGACGCTCTCCCGGGCATCGGCCACGCCTGCGGGCACAACATCATCGCCGCCGCCGGTCTCGGTGCGGGCCTGGCCGCCGCCGCCCTCGCCGACGAGCTGGGCGGGCGGGTGCTGATCGTTGGTGCGCCGGCCGAAGAGGGCGGGGGCGGCAAGCTGCACCTCATCGACGGCGGCACCTTTGCGGGCGTCGATGCCGCCCTGATGGTCCACCCGGCCGACGCCGACCTGCTCGCCATGGACGTGATCGCCGTCCACGAGGTGGTCGCCAGCTACACGGGCGAGGCGGCCCACGCCGCTGCCTTCCCCCACCACGGACGCAACGCCCTCGACGCCGCGGTGCTCGGTTACATGAACGTCGCGGCCCTGCGCCAGCACATCGGCCCCGGCGAGCGGGTCCACGGCATCATCAGCCACGGCGGTGACAAGCCCAACATCGTGCCCGAGCGGGCACGGAGCGAGTGGATGGTGCGGTCGCCCACCCTCGCGGGTCTGGACCGGCTGAAGCCGCGGGTCGTCGCCTGCCTGCAGGCGGGCGCCGAGGCGACCGGGTGCGAGATGGAGCTCGAGTGGCGTGACGTGGTCTACGCCGACATGATCGACAACCAGGCCATCAGCGAACGCTACCGGGCCAATGCGGAGGCGCTGGGCCGGATCGTTCGGCCATCGTCGCCGGCGGCCCGGGTGGTGGGCAGCACCGACATGGGCAACGTCAGCTACGAGGTGCCGGCCATCCACCCCATGATCGGCGTGGCGCCGCCCGGCGTGCACATCCACACGCCGGCCTTCGCCGGCTTCGCCGCGGGACCCGAGGGCGACCGGGCGGTGATCGACGGGGCCAAGGCGCTGGCGTTCACGGTGGCCGACCTCTGGCTCGACGACGGCCTCGTCGGCCGGGCGCGGGCGGAATGGGGGGCGGCGGTGAGCGCTCGTGGGGGCGCCGTCCGGTGTCCTGGAAGGTAGGTCCGTTGAGAAATTCGGCGAGTCAGGGGCGTCGCTGGCAAGGACGCAGGACGAAGGCATATCCGTAGATACGTCGAGGACGAGGACGCAGCCAGCGGCGTTCCTGGCCGTCGAATTTCCGACATGGCCTGCCTTCCAGGACACTAGGTCACGTGAGATATCCCCGGTCGCGCGGAGCCTCGGACGTACGATCGGCCTCCCTATGACCGTCTACGTCAGCGAGGACTTCACGCCGACGGAGGCCGACGTTCTGCGGCGGTACTTCACCAACCTCGATGCGCCGGTATTCGCCCTGGTCAACCTGCCCGAGGTCGTCAAGGGGGCGCTGTTCGCCCGCTACTCCCGCTCGCCCAAGAGCCTGCGCCGTCTGTTCCTGGACGAGTTCGTCGGCGACCTCGACATCGCCGGCGACGCCACCGTCGATGCCACCGTCGGGCTGCAGCGGGCCGAGGAGCTCTACGACCGCGTCTTCTTCGAGTACGGCGATGACTCGGTCGCCCAGCTCGGCGGCGTCCACCTCGCCTGCGAGCAGGCTTCCAACCTGCTGACCAAGGTGCTCGAGCGGGGCCGGCTGATGTCCTACCTCGAGCAGTCGACCCGGTACATCGCCTACGACAGCAGGATCGGCGGCCGCTACCGCTACTACCGCGACCCGGCCGTGCTCGGCAGCCACCTCGGGCTTCGGTACGTCGGTGACCTCGACCGGCTGTTCGACACCTATGGCGACATGGCCGAGGCCATGATGGATTTCCTCCGGGAGCGGGTCCCCAAGGAGCCGGGCGACAGCGACTTCATCTACCGGCAGGCGATCAAGGCCAAGGCCCTCGACGCGGTGCGGGGCGTGCTACCGGCGGCATCGCTGTCCAACGTCGGCATCTACGGCACGGGCCAGGCGTACGAGGCGTTGCTCCTGCGCATGCGAGCCCATCCGCTGCCCGAGGCCCGCAGCTACGCCGACCTCATGCTGACCGAGCTGCGCAAGGTCATCCCCAGCTTCCTCAAGCGGGTCGACCTGACCGACCGGGGCGTGGCCGCCAGCACGTACCTGGCCACGACCCGCAACGCCATGGAAGAGATCGCCGCCCGGCTGTTCCCCGACGAGGCGCCGAGCGGCGGGGAGGACCCCTGCGTGCGCCTGGTGGACTTCGACCCGGACGCCGAGATCAAGCTCGTCGCCTCGATGCTCTACCCCTACACCGACCGCGCCGAGGCGGACATCGAGGCGAGGGTGCGGGACATGACCACCGACGAGCGGCTCGCCGTGGTCCAGGCCTACGTGGGGGAGCGCACGAACCGGCGACACCGGCCGGGTCGGGCCTTCGAGCGACCCGCCTACCGGTTCGACATCCTGGCCGACTACGGCGCCTTCCGTGACCTCCAGCGCCACCGGTTGCTCACCATCGAGTGGCAGCCGCTGTCCCCCCGGCACGGCTACACGCGGCCCGAGGCGGTCGACGACGCCGGCCTGGGGCCCACCTTCGACGAGGCCATGGAGCGTTCGGCCGCCCTCTACGACGCGCTGGTGGACAGGTTCCCTGACCAGGCCGTCTACGCCGTGTCTCTGGCCTACAGAGCGCGTTTCGTCATGGGCATGAACGCCCGCGAGGCCATGCACGTCATCGAGCTGCGCAGCACGCCGCAAGGCCACCCGGCGTACCGCGCCGTCGTGCAGGAGATGCACCGCCTGATCGCGGAGCAGGCAGGCCACCACGCCGTCGCCAAGGCCATGCGCTTCGCCGACCACTCGCCCGAGCCCCGCCTCGAACGCCTCGAGCCGGAGCGCCGCGCGGAGCGGCGGCGCCTGTCGCAGTAGACGGAATCCCGTTGGGCATACGGGCGAGGTTTGGGGTGTTGACGGGCGTGCCTATGATCCGGCCGCGCAGGGCCGGAGCATGGCCGCACGGTGAAGGGACCACATGGCTGACGAAGACACCCGCGACGAAGAGTTCGAGACCGAGGACCTCGAAGAGGAGCTCACTCCGGAGCCCGAAGATCTCGACGAGGCGCTCGTCGAGGAGGACGACGACGAGGAGTACGAGGACATCGAGGAGGACGAGGAGGAGGACGAGGGCGTCGAGCTCGCGCCCGCGCCCAAGGCCAAGGCGGCGCCGGCCAAGACACGGCGGGGCGGAGACGACGACGAGGAGGACGAGGAGGACGACGAGGTCGACCTCGACGATGTCGAGGCCGATCTCGACACCATCCTCAAGGACCGCATCGCCGCCCAACCCGACGAGGCCGAGGAAGAGGACGAGGAGGAGCAGCCCGAGGTCGACGAACGCGGCGACGGGACCGGTCGCATCCAACCCAAGCGGCCGGGTGAGTTCGTGTGCCAGTCCTGCTTCCTGGTCAAGCACCCGAGCCAGCTCGCCGACGCCGATCAGATGCTGTGCGCCGACTGTGTCTGAGCCTCGCCCCGCAAGAACCTGTTCTGGTGACGTGATTCGTCAGACATCGCCGGATTGCGTCACCAAAACCGTGTGTCTGGGAGAATGGCTCCCGTGACCGACGAGCGTGACGGCGCCCCCGACCGGAGCCCAGGCGAGCAGCTGGCCGACCTGGCGGCTGACCTGTTCGTGTACGCGCCCATCGGGCTGTTCTTCGAGGCGCCGAAGCTGCTCCCCAAGCTCGCCGAGCAGGGCCGAGGACACGCCCGCAACGCCCGGTTCCTGGGCCGGTTCGCCGTGCGGCAGGGCGAGGCGGAGCTGCGCCGGCGCCTGATCGATCTCGAGGCGCAGGCCGGCGGTCTGCTGCGGGCGCTGGGCCTCGTCCCCGGCGAAGGCACGCCCACACCGACCGCCGACGGTCGCCGGGCGCAGGACCGTCCCGCCCGAGCGCGTCGCCACGCTCCTGGGCCCGGGGCCGCGAGGCCGGACGTCGGCGCCCTCGCCATCACGGACTACGACAGCCTGTCCGCCCCGCAGGTCGTGGCGCGCCTGCCGGGACTGGCGCCCGACGAGCTCGAGGCGGTCCGGGCCTACGAGGCGGCGCAGAGGGGCCGCAAGACCGTCCTGAACAAGATCGCCCAGCTCCAGCGGCAGCCATGAGCGAACCAGCCGACCGGTCGCTGGGGGTCGTGCCGGAGGCGGCGGCACGCCCCGCCACCGACCCCGACCTCTCCCAGATCGTCACCCTGGTGGGCGCCGCCACCGAGGAGAAGCTCGGCCAGAAGGGGGGTGCCGTCTGGGCCCGCCGCGAGGGGCGCCCGAGGCCCCCGGAGGCGGTGCTGCGGGTGGCCTTGACCTCACCGGATCACGAGCTGGCGGTGGGCACCCTGGACGGGGCGGTCGTGGGGTACGGCGTGGTGCGGGTGGAGACCCTGCCCGACGGCGGCCGGCTCGGGGTGATCGACGACATCTACGTGGATCCCGGGGCCCGCGCCGTCGGTGTCGGCGAGGTGCTCATGAACCACCTGCTGGACTGGGCTGCCGCCCGCGGCTGCTTCGGTGTCGACAGCCTGGCACTGCCGGGCGACCGGGAGACCAAGAACTTCTTCGAGTCGTTCGGGCTGGTGGCCCGGGCCATCGTCGTCCATCGATCTCTCGGATGAGCTCGCCGGAGGTGTGCGCCAGCGCGGTGGCGCTGGCCGACGACCGGCTGCTGCTGGTGCGGCGGGCCGCGGGGCCCGGGCAGGGCACCTGGGCCGTGCCCGGCGGCCGGGTCCGGCCCGGCGAGGCCGTGCGCGACGCGGTCGTGCGCGAGCTGCGTGAGGAGACCGGTCTGCGAGCCACCTGCGGTGACTTCGTCGGCTGGACCGAGCGGATCGGCGCCGGGCACCACTACGTGATCCTCGACTTCCGCGTGACGCTGCTCGATCCGCCGGAGCGCGCCGCCGCCGGCGACGACGCCGACGCCGTCGCCTGGGCGCCTCTCGACGAGGTGGCGTCGTGGCCGCTGGTCGACGGGCTGGCCGACTTCCTCGTCGCCAACGGCGTCTTGTGACGTGCGGAGGGGGGAGGGCCGGCGATCAGCGGTTGGCCCACATGTCGGACGTCACGATGTTGATGGAGGGGTTCTCGCCCGAGAACAGGCCCCAAGGCGACTCCCAGCCCGGCACCTGCCAGAGGTGCATCATCCAGAGATCGGCGAGCTCCTCGTTGATGGACCCGCCGACCGACTCGCAGAGGTCCTCCGGGGTGCCGTCGAGCCCGATCACCAGGCCGCCGACCATGCACAGGCCCGGGTGGTTGTGCCACACGTCGTTGGGTCCGACGAACCCCTCGGGTGCCTCCGGCGCGAGGACCACGTAGCTCAGGCCGACGAGCGGCGAGGTCGGGTCCGTGCCGTTGTAGAGCAGCATCTCGGGATCGGCCGGATCGAACTCGCCGTCGAGGCCGCCGATGTAGTGCGTCCCCATGCCGGGCACGTAGGGCGCGATCTGGCGGTAGCCGGCCGCCTCGGCGTCAGCGACCGTCGGCAGGCGGTCGATGATCTGGCCGGCGACGCTGAGTTCCTCCTGCAAGGCGAGCTGGTCGGCCGGGTCGGTGATCGGCTGCCACTCGGACGGCCCGTGTGAGTGCATGTCCGCCTCGCCCGCCGCCTCGCCGCTCTGCACGCCTTCCGCCAGCGTCAACGTGTTCTCGACCGCCCACCCGGTGTAGGTGGCGATGCGCTCCTCGCGCTCGGCCTCGGGGAGGCCCCGCAGGAGGTCGGAGCGGGC
Source organism: Acidimicrobiales bacterium (assembly GCA_035641055.1). Classification (GTDB taxonomy): domain Bacteria; phylum Actinomycetota; class Acidimicrobiia; order Acidimicrobiales; family VFJN01; genus DASQUK01. The sequence continues at coordinate 10,116 of DASQUY010000515.1, forward strand.
GCGTAGCTCGCGGGCCAGGTTCTCGCGGGCCATCGCCCCGAACTCCTCGACCTGCTCGTCCGGCAGGTAGCCCGTCAACGCCGCCAAGCGGTCTTCCTCCCACGTGTCCTCGTCCGCGGCCGCACCGTCGGTCGTCGGCCCGTGGTCGTGGTCGTCGGCAGCACCGCTGTCGCCGTTGGCGGCGACCTCCTCGTCGCCGCTCCCGTGGTCGTGGCCGTTGGTGCCGTTCTCGCCCGCCAGCGAGGGTGACACGGACACCGAGACGAGGGCGACGATGGCGATGGCGCCCCCGCTGGCGAGCCCCCAGGCCGGACGACGGGCCAGCTCGCGCTCTGGGAGCACGCCCCACAGCAGGGCGGTCGCCGCCACGATCGCCCCGAGCTCCAGCAGGGTGGCGATGCCATCCGGGACGCCCAGCGCCTCGGGCTCGGACCCCGGCACGCCCGCGGTGCGCGACACCACCCAGGTCGCCACGATGGCGGCGTTGACCATGACCGTCAGCTGGAGCCAGAGCCGCTCGGGGCGGGCCCGGAACCCGAGCGCGGCCGCCAAGGCGAGCTGGAGCCACCCCCCGACAGGAAGAAGGCCCCGTGGTTGAGCCCGTGGTCGAGGTGGGTGGGCGCGTAGGCGAAGTGGATGACCCCCGCCCCGACGAGTGCCCCGACGGCCGTGCCGCGGGCCACGTCTCGATTCGGGTGTTGGAGCAGTCCGGTGGACATCGTGCCAACCTCCCCCCGGCGGGTGCAGCGATGCGTCCGTACGCAACGTAACATACTCGGAGTTCATTTGTGGAGGGACGCCATGGGAGCAGCCGTGAAGCGGCGCCGAGTGGGCCGGCCCCCGGGCCCCGCCCCCGACCCGGCAGCGAGACGCGAGGAGCTGCTGGCCGCCGCCGAGCGGGCCATCCGGGCCAACGGACCCGACATCGGCATGGGCGACATCGCGGCCGAGATCGGGCTCACCAAACCGGCGGTGTACCGGTCCCTGGGGGACAAGGCACAGCTGTCGGCCGCGTTGGCCGGGAGGATCGCCGACCGTCTGGCCGATCAGCTCACCGCGGCCGTCGGCGGTGGCGGGGAGATCCGTCCTGCGGTGACGGCCGCTATCGACGTGTTCTGCGGGTTCGTGGACGAGGACACGAACCTCTACCGGTTCGTCGTCCACGGATCGGTCGGAACGCCGCACACGGGGCTGCCGAGCCGGCCGCTCGTCGCACGGCTCGGGCGATTGATCAGCGGCCAGCTTGCCGGCGTCCTGGAGCCGGCGGGCGCGGCTCCCGGGCTGGCCGACACGTGGGCCTACGCCATCCTCGGTGGGGTGTTCGCCGCCACCGAGCGCTGGCGCCGCCACCGACACGTCTCACGTGCCGAGCTGGTCGAGCAGCTCGCGGCGTTCATCGTCCCCGCCCTGGAGTCCGCGGTTGCCGCCCCACGCCCATCTGGACCCGAACGAGCCCAACGGTGAGGGCGACCGCCATCCGGCCCGGGCGGTGGGCCGCGGGCTCCGTGGCGCTCCTCGCCGCGGTTGTGGCCGCCTCCTGCGCCGGCTCGTCGGACGCCGGGGACGAGCAAGCTGACGGGTCGGCCGACGGGTCGAGCGTCGAGGCCGCGTCCGACGTCGTCGAAGCCGCATGGACCCGGCTCGGCCTCGACCTGGCCAACACCCGGGCTGCGGACGAGGCAACCATCGGGCCGGACAACGTGGCGGAGCTGCAACCGGCCTGGGAGCTCACGGGGATCAACGGCGTGTCCGGCACGCCGATCGTGGCGGACGACGTCGTCTACGTCGGCGACCGGACCGGCCACGTCCGGGCCCTCGACGCCGCCACCGGCGACGAGCGCTGGGCCCGTGACCTCGCCACCAACTACATCGGCGGGGCTGTCGCCCTCGACGAGTCCCGGGTGTTCGTCGGGACGTTCAACGCCCGGATGGTGGCTCTGGACCGGGCCACGGGCGAGCCGCGGTGGGAGACCCAGCTCGGCGACCATCCCCAGGCCGTGATCTTCGGTTCGCCGATCGTGGTGGACGGGCTCGTCATTGTGGGGATCGGCAGCTTCGAGGTCTTCGCCGGGGGCGAGTCGCCGACGTTCCGCGGCCACGTCGTCGCCCTCGACGCCGAGACCGGCCGGGAGGCGTGGAGGTTCTGGGTCACCGCCGGCGACGAGACGGAGGGTCCTGGGGTCTCCATCTGGTCGTCCCCGGCGATCGATCGCGAGCGGGGCGTCCTCTACATCGGCACCGGCCAGGCCTACGCCCCGCCGGCGCCGCCGCGCAGCGATGCCCTGCTGGCGCTGGACGTGCGGACGGGCAGCGAGGTGTGGGCGCAGCAGTTCACGGCCGGCGACGCCTGGACGCTGGCGAACCCCACCGGGCTCGACGCCGACGTCGGTGCCGCCCCCAACCTGTTCCGCGTGGACGGCACGGACGCGGTCGGGGTGGGCGACAAGGCCGGCGTGTACTGGGCGCTCGACCGCGAGACCGGTGAGGAGCTGTGGTCGCGGCCCCTCACGGAGGGCGGGCTCCAGGGTGGCGTGATGGCCTCGGCGGCCGTGGACGGCGATCGGGTGTACGTCGCGTCGAACCGGGCCAGCCAGGACGCCGACCTCGTGGCCCTGGACACCGACACCGGCGCCGAGGTCTGGCGGGTGGACGTCGGAGCCCACGTGACGGGGCCGGTCACCTGGGCCAACGACGTGGTGTTCGTCGCCGACGACTCGGGCCGCATCGCCGGGTACGCGGCCGAGGACGGCGAGATGCTGTGGTCACACGGCGTGGCGTCGCCGGCGGCCGGCGGCATCGCCGTCGTCGACGGCACCGTCTACGCCGGCTGGGGCTGGTGGCTGGCGTCCCCGCCGCCCGACCCGCAGGGGGGACTCGTCGCCTTCCGGCTGGGCGGGGACGGCGGGGAGCCATCCGGTGCGGGCGAGGAGGCGACGGCGACGGGTGAGGACGTCTACCGGACGTCGTGCGCGACGTGCCACGGGGGCGCGGGTGAAGGGGGCAGCGGGCCGTCGCTTGTGGGCGTCGACGACCGGCTCACGCGGTCCGAGCAGATCGAGATCGTGCGCGAGGGGCGCGGCAGCATGCCTGCCTGGAAGGACACGCTCGACCCCGACGAGATCGAGGCGGTCGTCGACTACCAGCGCTCGGTCCTGGCGGAGGGCGGCTGACCGCGTGTGCGGAGGGGGGAGGGAGACCCTCGTGTCTGCCCGTTACCGCTGACGTTGACGGTCCCGTGGAGCCCGCGCTCGGCGCGCTGCCGGATCGACCGGGCTGCGCGCGACGGCATCAGCCCGCCTCCTCTGCGTGATCCCCGGCGCGCCGGGTAGGTCACATCGTGGCGTCGAGGGTGCCGTGTGCCCGACGCTTCAGGTCCGTGGCCCTGGAGACCAACCTCGCCATTCCCCATCTCTCGGCCGCCTGGAGCGCCTCGCCCGCCAGGCGCAGAGCCCGCGCGCGCTCGCCGCGGGACAGGAGCATGGAGGCATGGTCGAACTGGGTCTGGGCGAGGAAGGTGGGTGCACCCATCCTCGCGCTCTGTCGCCGCGCGGCATCGAAGTGCCGCTCCGCGTCGGCCCAACGCTCCAGCACGGCCGCGAGGTTTCCCAGGCAACCCGAGACGGGCCCAACGCAGATGGTCGCCCAGCCGCTGCACGCCGCATAGTCAGCGAACGGCTCGAGCTGCTCGTACAGGACCGCAGCCCGGGGCGCATCGCGCAGATAGGTGCACACCAATGACAGGCTGTGCGCCGCGATGAGCCAATCCCAGTCCCGCGGAATCCACGCGAAGTCATCGACGGCGAGCTGCTCGAACGCGACCCTCGCATCCGACTCCCGCTCGAGGATGGCGTACACAGCGGCGAGCGCGCACCGCCACGCCGGGAGCGCACCGTACTGCTCGATCGCCCCCTCGATCACGCCGACGAACTCGTCCTCGCGTCCCTGCATGCCGCGCAGGACCGACAGTTGGGCGCCGAGGTGGAGCGCACCCGCCTCCTCCTGGTGCGCATCCTCCGCGATTGCGAACGCTGCGAGGGCGAGGCGCTCGGCATCGTCGATCCGACCCTCGACCGAGGCACGCAGGCACCGCCAGCGAGCCGAGAACCATTGGTAGACGGGGACGCGCAGCCGGTCGGCCAGTGCGGCGAAGGCCTCGGCCTCGGTGGCGAGCGAGGCCGTGTCCCCGAGCATGAGGAAGTGCAGGACCCGCCAGCTTCGGGCCCAGAGCACGAGCTCCCAGTCCTCGCCACGTTCGCCGAGCTCGAGCATCTCCACCGCGATCGAGAGCGCGGCGCGGGGATCCAGACCGGCAACGGCGTACATCTGCGCGTGAAGGGCAGCCCCGAGGGCATCCGGATCACCGGTGCGCCGGGCGATGTCCAGGGCTTCCCGCGCCGGGCCCGCCACGCCTGCGCCAGACCGGCTCGACCGCCGGCCCTCCGGTGCCCGATCGAAGTACCGCGCGAACACGAGCTGGGCGAGCAGCGTGGCCCGAAGTGGGCTGTCGTCCTCACCGACGGTGTCGAGCGCCTCCTCGAGCAGGTCTGCGCCGGACTCGTCCGGCTCGGCCCGCAGTGCGTAGGCATGGGTCCAGGCCGTGTAGCCGCGCGCCGCCCGCGCGAGCTGCTCATGCCACCCGCGAGCCCGGGCGAGCCCCGCGACCCGCTCGAACGTCTCCCGGGCGGCTTCGGCGTCTCCCGCCAGGCGTTGCGCGTCGCCTAGGCCGAGGAGCAACTCGACGTACTGCGCGCTCGTCCCCCGCGCCTCTGCCTCCAGCGCGCCAGCAGCCGCGGCATAGTGGACGGCGGCCTCCGCGTACCTGGCCAGTGAGGTCGCCCGCTCGGCCGCCCGCGTGGCGTACGCCACTGCCCTGTCGAGGTCGCCTGCGGGCGCAGCCTGGAGGTAGTGATGCGCGAGCTCTCCCAGACGCGGTCCGGGATCGTGCCGGCACTGGCGCTCCAGCGCCAGGGCGATCTCGCGGTGCAGGTGGACGCGCCGGGTTCTCGACAGGTCGTCGTAGAGCGTCTCACGGATCAGCGCGTGGCGGAACGCGAAGCGGCCCACCGCGTCGGCTACCTCGGCGATGAGTCCCGCCCGCACTCCCTGGTCGAGGATGTCGAGCAGGCGATCACCGTCGGCGACTCCGACGGCTCCGAGGAGCCCGAGATCGAAGTCGCTCCCGATGACCGAGGCGAGCGTGAGCACCTTGACTGCCTCGGAACCGAGCCGCGCCAGCCGCTGCCCGATGACCTCCTGCACCCCCGCCGGGATGCTGTGCACTGCCGGGGTCATGACCTCCGTCCCCGTACCCCGGTCCTCTGACAGTGCACCGGTGTCCCGAAGATGGCCGAGTACCTCCTCGATGAAGAAAGGATTCCCGCTGGTCCGCTCGTGGAGGGCACGCGCCAACTGCGGAGCCCCGTGGCCGGCGATGGCACCGACCAGTCCGGCGACCTCCTTCACGGCCAAGCCCTCAAGCGGGACACGCGTGAAGACCCGGTCGCGCCGGAGATCGGCCAGGGTCGCCGCCAGCGGATCGGTGTCGCCGAGCTCGGTGTCGCGATAGGTGCAGAGGATCAGCAGAGGCGAGGCGCGCGCCTCGCGAACGGCATGCGCGAGCAGCGACAGCGTCGCCTTGTCAGCCCACTGCAGGTCCTCGATCACCATGACCAGCGGCGCCCGGACCGCGATGTTCACCAGCACGGAGGCAACGGCGCGGAACAGCCGATGGCGCTCCCCAGCCGGGTCCCCCCGCAAAGGCTCGGGCAGATCGGGCACGCGTTCGACCAGCTCCGGCACGAGCCGCCGCAGCTCCCCGCCGGAGTCAACGACATCCAGGCGTAGCACGTCCCGCGGGCAGTCCGAGACATACCGCGCCATGGCCTCGACGAAGGGCTGGTAGGGAACCAGCATCTCCTGCGCGCAGTTCCCCAGCAGGATTCGCGCCCCCTGCTCGTGGACGGAGGCACAGAACTCGGCGGCCAACCGCGTCTTGCCGATCCCCGGCTCGCCCGAGACGAGCGCGATCCGACAGTCGCCCGTGCACACGCGCTCGAACTCTGCGGAGAGCGCAGCAAGATCGCCTCGCCGCCCGACGAACGTGGTCGCCTGGGCGGCGGTGACGAAGCGCGGCAGCGGGCTCCGCCAGGCCGCCACCGGCTCCCACAGGACCTCACAGCTGGGAACCGGCCCTGGAAGCCCCTTCAGCACCAGCTCGCCCACGTCGCGGAAATGATGACCTGCGCTGGAGCCGACCAGATCGCGCACCAGCCTCGACGCGAGGATCTGGCCAGCCGACGCCCGATCGCACAACCTCTTCGCGGCGTTCACCGGCGTGCCGAAGTAGTCGCCATCCGCAGGAATCGCATCGCCCACGTGGACCCCGACACGTAGCCCCAGGGCCACGACACCACCGCGCTCGTTCCGGCGATGTGTCGCCTGTTGCATGGCGACCGCGCACGACACCGCCTCCGTCGCGCTGCCGAACGCGACCATCAGGCCGTCACCTACGCTCTTGACCTCTTCGCCGGCAGTCGTCGCGACCACGTCGCGGAGGAGACCGAGATGCACGAGCTGCTCGTCCACCGCCGCGTCGCCCAGGCGCGCGGTCAGCTCGGTCGAGCCGACGAGGTCGGTGAACAGAAACGTGGTCGTGTTCGCCCGCATCACGTGACGCCCTTGCTGACCGGCCGGGGAGGCCGAGCGTGCGGCGGTCAGCGTAGGCGTGGACGCGACCCCTGTCGACGTGGACCAGCCCGCCACCACGCTCACCGAGCTCTGGGACAGGTGAGCGACGATCTTCGGCGGCTCAGACCAGGAGCTTCTCGCCGGCGGCCCGGCGCAGCGGCCGGCTCAGCTCCTTGACCGTCGGCCCATGCTCGGCGTCGAGCGGGGCCAGGACGTCGAGGTCGAAGCCGTAGAGCTCGGCCGCATTCTCGCCGAGGAGCGCCCCCGCTTCTCGCTAGTCAGTCGGAAACGACCGCGGCGCCGAAGGGCATGAGCGCGATCGGCACCATCTTGAAGGCCTGGATACCGAAGGGGATGCCGATGATCGTGATGCATAGGATCGCCCCGCCGATGAGGCACTGGACCGCGAGCCACAGCCCCCCGAAGATGATCCAGAGGAGGTTGCCGATGATGTGCAGCGGGCTCACCACCCGGGCCCGGTACTCGACATGGCGTCCGAACGGCCACAGCGCGAAGCCGGCCAGCTTGAACGCCTGGATCCCGAACGGGATCGTGATGATGAGCACGAACATCACGATCCCCGCGACGACGAAGGCGATCGCGAGCCAGATCCCGACGAAGATGAGCCACAAGATATTCCCGACGGCCTTCACACGGGTCTCCTTTCCCGCTAACTGGCCGACTTGCGATCACAGCTAGCGCTGCGCCACTTCAAGGCGGTCCCATTGTGGCTGGCGGCGACAGCCGTCGTGTCCATCGTGGGGTAGGAGTTCGGGGAGTGCCTCCCCCCTCCGGGCTCCCCCACCTCTTTGGCCGCCGCCTATCGGCGGTGTCGCTTTTCCTGTCGCTCGACCCTCCCCGCCGCCCCCGACCCGCCGCCCTCCCATGGGCGGCTGCGCCGCCCATGGGCCCAAGCCGGATCGAGCGACGGCGGGGGGCTCCGGAGCGAGCGAGCGTCAGCGAGCGAGCCAGACAGCACAGGCCGTGGGCGCGAAGCGCCCGGCGCGTAACGGAGCCGCCGCAGGCGGCGAAGCGGAAGCCTCTGCCCCCCACACCCCCCGCCGGTGGGCGCGCGAAACCTGCCGAAAGGCTCAAGCTCCGTGCCCTCAAGAAGGGCTACCGGCCCGTCCAGGCCGGCGGCCGCTTCTCGATGAAGGCCGTGAGACCCTCGCGGAAGTCCTCGCTGCCGGTGGCGGCGGCCATGGCGTCCACTGACATCTTCCAGCCCAGCTCGTCGGCGGCGTGGGTGGCCTCGAGGACGACCCGGCGGCTCTCCCGCACGGCCACCGGGGCGTTGGCGCAGACCTGCTCGGCCAGCCGAACGGCGGCCTCGAGCGCCTCGCCGTCGTCGACGAGCCGGTTGACGAGGCCGTGCTGGTGCGCCACCTCGGCGCTGATCGGGTCGCCGGTGAGGGCCAGCTCCATGGCGAGGTTGAAGGGCAGCTTGCGGCCCAGGCGGAACAGCCCGCCGCCGGCGGCGACGAGCGACCGCTTGACCTCGGGGATGCCGAAGGTCGCCGACCGGGACGCCACCACGAGATCGCAGGCGAGGACGATCTCGGTGCCGCCGGCGAGGGCCGGGCCGTCGACTGCGGCGATCAGGGGCTTCGTGCGCTCGCGCTGCACGATTCCGGCGAACCCGCCCCGGGGCGTGGCGAGCTTGGCGGCGTTGCCGGCGTTGATCTCCTTCAGATCGGCGCCGGCCGAGAACACCGGGGGCTCACCGGTGAGGATGCCGACCCAGACATCGTCGTCGGCTTCGATCTGGTCGATGGCGCCTTCGATCCCCTGCGCCACCTCGCCGTTCACCGCGTTGCGGGCTTCGGGGCGGTTGATCCTGATGACCGCGTACGGCCCCCGTTGTTCGAGCTCCACAGCCATGGGGCGTCACCCTACGTGGGTCGGCGATTCCCCCGAAATCCGATGCAACGTCGGTTAGAGTGAGGGAGTCGAACTGGATGATGCGGGGGTTCATGGCAGACCGAGCCGCGGACGACAGGACGGGCGAGGGGGAGACGGGTGGCGGGCGCCTGCAGTGCCCGTTCTGCGGCGCTTACCAGGTCGACCGCCTTTACATCGGCTCGCTGCACGTTGACGCCAGCACGTGTGAGGCGTGCGGCGCCCGTTGGGACGAGGACGCCGCGACGGGTCGCTACCTGGGACGCGGTGGCGTCGAGTCGGTGATCGCGCCCCGCCAGCTCTAGTTCTCAGCGGCTGGTGCGCCCGACGCGCTGCGCGCTGGTCGGCGGCGGGCAGCACGAGGCGGGCGCCCCGCGGACTCGTCGGGCTCGACCCCGAAGATGTGGGCGATCTCGGGAAGGCGCGTCCCCAGCCGGGCCACGGTGGCGCGCAGTTCGGGTGACAGCTTCGTCGGCAGCGACTGGGGCACGACCCGACGGCGGATCGGCGAGTACGCCAGCGCGTCGAGGACCGTGGCCCAGCGCTCTTGGCCCGTCTCGGCGGTGAGTGCCGCCGCTGCTGCCTCGACGAGCTGGTTGGCCAGATCTCCCGGGATCGGCGCCCCGGCCTTCGGTGGGCGGGAGCTCAGCCGGAGCGCACGGACCACCCGGCCCGCTCGCAGGTTGTCGCCCATCTCGGCCAGCCAGGCGGCGTGCTCCTTTTCGACGCGCATGCCCAGCGCTTCGCGCAGCTGAGATGCCAGCGCCCTCGCCTCTTCGTCGCGGCCGGCGTCGCTGGCGGCGTTGACCACCGATCGCAGATCGCGCAGATCGAGCTCGTCGACCGCGGCGATCGCCGCTTCGGCGCGGTCACGCCACGAGGCGGCGGCGGCTCGGTGGCGCAGATCCTCGGCGACTCCGAGCAGCTGGTCCGCCTTCACCTCGGTCTTGCCCTCGGCCCGCAGCGTCTCGTTCTGCTTCTCGATGGCCTGCCGCACGGCCGGGATGCCGCCCTGGAGGAGCTGTTCGGCGATGGGCCGCGTCTCGATGGGTACCGACTCGAGGAAGGCATTGCGGTGCGTCTTGCGGGGGCGCAGCCGCTTGGGCTTCGGCTTGGGCTCGACGGGCGGGGGAGAGGGCCGAGATGCCCGCTCCCCGCGGTCCTCCTTCGGAGTCCGAGCCGAGCGCCGACCCTCCGGACGGGACCGCCCGCGCTCACGCTCGCGCTGGCTGCGGTCGCGTCGTTTCGTCGGCCGGCGAGCGGTGGTGGCCGTCGTCGTGACAACCGCTCCACCGTTGTCGCTGCCCAGGATCTCGAGGCGCTCGGGCTCGCGCCGGGGTGCGCGCGGGGGGAGGACTGCGACCACGCTGATCCCGTCGAGGGATTCGTCAATCTCGGCACGCAGGACGTTGCCCACCTGCGTGCCTTCCGGCAGGACGCCACCGTCCACCGTGCCCTTGGGCTCGCGGGCGCCGGCGGCGCGCCACGTCCAGGAGCCGTCGTCCCGAACGCTCGTGAACTCGATGTCGATCCGGCGCGACATAGGGCGCCCAACCTAGCGGGAGGCGGCCGCTTGCAACATGCCCGGAGCGGCAGTGGAGCTGATGGGACTCGAACCCACGACTTCCACGATGCCATCGTGGCGCTCTACCAAACTGAGCTACAGCCCCGAGGGACGCGTCAGCCTATCGCCGGCCCCCGTTCGGTGTCATACGGGATGTGAGCGGTTTCGGGGACGAATTGGTTGCCGAGCAACCACGTCCGTGCCCAGAAACGGCGATCATCCCACGACGAAGTTGACGAGCCGGCCCGGGACGACGACCACACGCCGGACGGTGGCTGCGTCCACCAGCTCGGCGATCTTGGCGTCGGCGCGGGCTGTCTCCTCGATCGTGGCCTCGTCGGCGTCGGCGGGCACGACGACCCGGGCGCGCACCTTGCCATTGACCTGCACGGGGATCTCGACCGTCTCCTCGACCAGCCACGCCGGGTCGGGCTCCGGGAAGGGCTCGGTCGCGAGGGAGTCCGGGTGGCCCAGCCGCGCCCACAGCTCCTCGGCGATGTGGGGGGCCAGCGGCGCCAGCAGCAGCACCAGCGGCTCGGCGGCCGCTCGGGGCAGGGAGCCGCCGGGGTAGCGGGCCGTGAGGTGGTTGTTGAGCTCGCTGATCTTGGCGACGGGCACGTTGAAGCGCAGCCTCTCCATGCCGTCGCGCACGGCGGCGATCGTGCGGTGCAGGACCCGCTGCGTCTCGTCGTCGAGTCCGCCGTCCTCGACGTCCACGACCGTGGCTTTGCCGGTCTCCTCGTCGATCATGTTGCGCCAGATCCGCTGCAGCAGCCGGAACACGCCGATCACGGCCTTGGTCTCCCAGGGCCGGCTCTGGTCCAGCGGACCCGAGAACATCTCGTACAGCCGCAGCGTGTCGGCCCCGTAGCTCTCGTACATCTCGTCCGGCGCAACCGAGTTCTTGCGGCTCTTGCCCATGCGCCCGAGCGCCCGGTTGACCTGTTCGTCGCCGTACCAGAAGGCCCCGTCGCGCTCGACAACCTCGTGCGCGTCGACATAGGCGCCCCGGTGATCGGTGTACTCGTACGCCTGGATCATTCCCTGGTTGAACAGGCGCCGGAACGGCTCGAACGACGAGATGTGGCCGAGGTCGTACAGCACCTTGTGCCAGAAGCGGGCGTACAGCAGGTGCAGCACCGCGTGCTCGGCCCCGCCCACGTACAGGTCGACCCCGCCGCAGTCGCCGTCGTCCTGCGGTCCCATCCAGTAGCGCTCGATCTCGGGATCGACCGCCGCCTTGTCGTTGCGGGGGTCGAGATAGCGCAGCTCGTACCAGCACGAGCCCGCCCAGTTGGGCATCGTGTCGGTTTCGCGCCGGTAGACCTTCTCGCCCTCGCCCAGATCCAGCGTGACGCTGACCCAGTCGGTCGCCCGGGACAGAGGCGACTCGGGCTGGGACGTGTAGTCGTCCTCCGCGAAGGTCTTGGGCGAGTAGTCGTCGATGTCGGGTAGCAGGACCGGCAGCGCCGACTGCGGCAGCGCCCGGGGCAGCCCGTCGTCGGGGTGGTAGACGATGGGGAACGGCTCGCCCCAGAACCGCTGGCGGGAGAACAGCCAGTCACGCAGCTTGTAGGTGACGGTGCCCGTGCCCGCCCCGGTGCGTTCCAGCCAGCCGATGATCGTGCGCTTGGCCTCGGCGACACCCAGCCCGTTCAGGTCCACGGCGTCGTTGGCGCTGTTGATCGCCCGGCCCTCGCCGACATAGGCCCGTCCCTCCCAGCCGTCGGGCGGCTGCACGGTCCGCACGATGGGAAGGTCGAACGCCTCGGCGAAGTCCCAGTCGCGCTCGTCCTGCCCGGGCACGGCCATGATCGCGCCGGTGCCGTACCCCATGAGCACGTAGTCGGCGACGAACACCGGGATCCTGCCGCCCGTGGCGGGGTTGGTCGCGTAGCCGCCGACGAAGACCCCGGTCTTGTCCCGG
>DASQUY010000516.1:0-5618 GCA_035641055.1 Acidimicrobiales bacterium
GTGGCGTCGTTCTTCGTGAGCCGGGTCGACACCGAAGTCGACCGCCGCCTCGACGCCATCGGCACCGACCGGGCCTTGGCCCTGCGGGGCCGAGCCGCCGTCGCCCAGGCGCAGCTCGCCTACCAGCGGTTCCGCCAGACGTTCGACGGACCGCGCTGGCGGGCGCTGGCAGACCGGGGGGCCCGGGTCCAGCGGCCACTGTGGGCGTCGACGTCGACGAAGAACCCCGATTACCGGGACACCCTCTACGTCGACGAGCTCATCGGTCCCGACACCGTCAACACCATGCCGGAGACCACGCTCGACGCCTTCGACGATCACGGCCGCCTGGCCCGCACGGTCGACGCCGACCCCCAGGCAGCGCAGGCCACGCTCGACGCCATCGCCGACGTGGGTGTCGATCTCGACGACGTGAGCCGGGTGCTCGAGGACCAGGGGGTGGCGTCGTTCGCCAAGAGCTTCGACGAGCTGATCACTGCGCTCGAGGCCAAGGCGGACGCCATCTCCGGCCGGCCCGCGTAGCACCGTGCACGGCGAGCTGGTGGTGGTCGACGACGTGCCCGGCGAGTTCTCCGAGCGCGTCATCGAGACGTTCCACAGTCGGCCCAACGACGGGTTCTCGTTCGCCGTGTCGGGCGGCGACCTGGCCCGGCGGTGCTACGAGCGCCTGGCCGACGACGCCGGCAGCCAGATCGACTGGTGGAAGGTCGACGTCTACTGGGGCGACGAGCGCTGCGTGCCCCTCGACGACGACAACTCCAACTACCGGCTCGTGCGCGAGGCGCTGCTGGAGCGGGTCGGGGCGGTCAACGCCAACTACCCGATGCGCTGCCAGGAAGGCGCCGATCCGTACCAGCTGCGGCTGGGCGAGCTCGGACGCCTCGACCTCGTGCACCTGGGCATGGGGCCCGACGGGCACACGGCGTCGCTGTTCCCGGGGTCGCCCGGGCTGGAGGCCGACCCCGGTCGGCTGGTGGTCATGAACGAGGACCCCCACGGCGGCAACCCGTTCCCCCGCATGACGCTGACGTTCACCGCCATCGCCCGGGCTCGGCGGGTGCTCGTCACCGTGGCCGGCGAGGCCAAGCGCGAGATGCTGGCCCGGGTGGCGGCGGGCGACGAGTCCCTCCCCGCCACCCGCATCCGCGCCGACCGGGTGCTGTGGATCGCCGACCCGGCGGCGGCGGGTGGCCTGGCGTAGGGGCGGCGACGATGTCTTTGCGATCCCTGCCCGCGGTGGCCGAGGAGGTGCGGCGCAGCATCCGGCGCCGGCTGCTGTTCGCCAACATCGCCGGCGGCCTGGCGGTCATCACCTTCGTGCAGCTCGCCTCGGGCGAGCGCCTGGCGCCGGAGCTGCCGCTCCCGCTGATCCTCGCGGCGCCGTTCGTCCCCGCCGCCCTGCTGCTGCTCCCCGCCTACGTCTGGGGTCACCGTGCCTTCTCCCGCGCCATCGCCTGGGCCGTCGAGCAGCGCGCACCGACGCCAGCCGAGCGCTACGCCATCCTCCGGGAGCCGTGGCGGCAGGCCCTGCGCCCGCTGGTCTTCTGGATCATCGCCGCCGGGCTCTACGCCAGCCTCTCGGCGCTGGCCGGCGCCGACGGCCAGACCGTGTTGCGGGTGGTCGACGGGACGCTCATCGGCGGGGTCACGACCTGCGCCATCGCCTACCTCATGATCGAGCGATCGTTCCGGCCGCTCTTCGCCCACGTGCTTGCCGGGCGGCCCGAGGCTCGGCTCCGGACCCCAGCCGTGCGGCTGCGCCTGATGCTGGCATGGGCGGTCGGCTCCGGCGTCCCGTTGCTCGCCATCGCCGCGGTGTCGCTCCTCGACGGCACGGAGATACCCACCTACGCCCTGTCGGTGCTGGCGCTCATCGGGCTGGCGGCCGGGCTCCTGGCCACGGTCTCGTCCGCCGGCACGATCGCGGAGCCCCTCGACGGGCTGCGGGCGGCGCTCGGGCAGGTGCGGGACGGCAACCTCGACGTGGGGCTGGCCGTCGACGACGGCGGCGAGGTCGGCGAGGTGCAGGCCGGGTTCAACGACATGGTGGATGGTCTGCGGGAGCGGCGCGCCCTCCAGGACCTGTTCGGCCGGCACGTGGGCCGCGAGGTGGCCCGCCGGGCGCTGGAGCGCGGCACCGGCCTGAGCGGCGAGCAGGCGGAGGCGAGCGCGGTGTTCGTCGACCTCATCGGCTCGACGGCGATGACCGAGGTGCTGCCGCCGGGCGAGGTGGTCGACACGCTGAACGACTACTTCGACGTGGTGGTCGACACCGTCGACGCCCACGGCGGCTGGGTCAACAAGTTCGAGGGAGACGGCGCCCTGTGCATCTTCGGGGTGCCGGGCACGCAGCCCGACCACCCTGACCGGGCCCTGCGAGCGGCCCGCCAGCTGTCCACCCGCCTCGACCTCTTGGCCGAGCGCCACCCCGGCCTGGAGGCGGGCATCGGTGTCTCGTCGGGCCGGGTGGTCGCCGGCAACGTCGGCACCGAGGCGCGCTACGAGTACACCGTGATCGGGCCGGCGGTGAACGAGGCATCGCGCCTCACCGACATCGCCAAGGGGCGAGCCGTCAGGGTGCTGGCGTCGGCCGAGAGCGTGCGCCGCGCCAGCGCCGAGGCGTCCCACTGGCACGACGTCGGCACGGTGGCGCTCCGAGGGCGCGCCACCCCCACGGCCATCTACGAGCCGCTGGTGGAGCACGCGGCCCCCGCCGAGGCGAGGCAATAGCGAACGTTCCCGTGGACTCGAGGCAATGACGAACGGAAACCATTCGCCATTGCCTCAGGCGTGGCCGACCGTCAGTCATTGCCTCGGGCGTGGCGGACGGGAAAGCGGGCCGCGGGATGGCCCGGCGGCCGCGAGCCGCCGGTAGTGTGCGCCTCCTATGGCAACAGAGCGTCTGCTCGACCTGCCCCCTGACGAGCTGCTGGCCCGGGCACGCGCCGTGCGTGACGCCGCCACCGGCACCCGGGTGACCTACTCCCCCAAGGTCTTCGTCCCGCTGACAATGCTGTGCCGCGACCGCTGTGGCTACTGCACCTTCGCCCAGCCGCCGGCCCGGCTGCGCAAGCCCTACCTGGAGCCGGACGACGTGCTTGCCATCGCCCGGGCCGGCGCCCAGGCCGGCTGTCACGAGGCCCTGTTCACCCTCGGTGAGCGGCCCGAGCTGCGCTACCCGGCGGCAGAGGCGTGGCTGGGGGAGCGTGGCCACGACTCGACGATCGAGTACCTGGCCGAGACGTGCCGTCTCGTGCTCGACGAGACCGGGCTGCTGCCCCACGCCAACGCCGGCGCCCTGCACGAGGACGAGCTCGCCCGCCTGCGCCCGGTGGCCCCCAGCCAGGGGATGATGGTCGAGTCCCTGCGCCCCGACCTGGCCGCCCACCGGGGCTCGCCGGACAAGACGCCCGAGCGGCGCCTGGCCACGCTGGAGGCGGCGGGGCGGCTGTCGATTCCCTTCACGACCGGGATCCTGGTCGGCATCGGTGAGACCCGGGCCGACCGGCTGGCGGCGCTCGAGGCCATCGCCGAGTCCCACCGGCGCTGGGGCCACGTCCAAGAGGTCATCGTCCAGAACTTCCTGCCCAAGGCCGGCACCACGATGCACCAGGCCCCGCCCTGCCCCCTCGACGACCACCTCGACGCCATCGCTCTCGCCCGGCTGGTGCTGCCGCCCGACGTCCACGTGCAGGCGCCGCCCAACCTGGCGGACGACTTCCGCGTGCTCCTGGACGCCGGCATCGACGACTGGGGCGGCGTGTCGCCCGTCACCGCCGATCACGTCAACCCCGAGCGGCCGTGGCCAGCGCTCGACCGGCTCCGGGAGGTCACCGAGGACCGCGGGCTCGCCCTGGCGCCCCGCCTGACCGTGTACCCCCACATGGTCGCCGACCCCGGGCGCTGGCTGGATCCCGGCCTGGTGTTCCCCGTGCTCGACCGCTCGGATGCCGAGGGCCTCGGGCGGGACGACCCGGGTGCCGTGTTCCCCGAACGCACGCTGGCCAACGCCAAGGCCGGCACCGGCGCCGAGGTCGCGCTCGTCGGCGCCCGCTCGACGGCCTGGTACTCGGGAGCGGACGCCCCGCCACCCACGCTGATCCCCGCCCCGCCCGCCCGCAACCGCATCAACGGCCGGGTCGCCGAGGTGCTCGCCGGCGTCGAGGCCGGGCAGACGCCCGGCGAGGACGAGCTGGTCGACCTGTTCGCCGCTCGGGGCCCCGAAGTGGCCGCGATCGCCGAGGTGGCCGACGAGCTGCGACGCCTGGCCGTGGGCGATGCCGTCACCTACGTGCGCAACCGCAACATCAACTACACCAACGTGTGCACCTTCAAGTGCCGCTTCTGCGGGTTCTCCAAGGGGCCGCTGTCGCTCAACCTCCGGGGCACGCCCTACCTGTTGACGCTGGACGACATCGCCGAGCGGTCCCGCGAGGCGTGGGAGCGGGGGGCCACCGAGGTGTGCTTGCAGGGCGGCATCCATCCTGACTTCGACGGCGACTACTACATCGACGTCGCCCGCGCGGTGAAGGCGGCGGTGCCCGACATCCACGTCCACGGGTTCACGGCCCTGGAGGTGACCGAGGGCGCCCGGCGGCTGGGCGAGTCCCTCGGCTCGTACCTCCGCCGGCTCATGGACGCCGGGCTGCGATCGCTGCCGGGCACGGCCGCCGAGATCCTCGACGACCCGGTGCGCCAGGTCCTCTGCCCTGACAAGATCACCACCGACGAGTGGCTGGAGTGCCACCGGGTGGCCCACCGGGTCGGCCTGCGCTCCAACGTGACGATCATGTTCGGCGCCGTCGAGTCGCCCCGGTCCTGGGCCCGCCACTTGCTGCGCACCCGGGCGCTGCAGGCCGAAACCGGCGGCTTCACCGAGTTCGTCGGCCTGCCCTTCGTGCACATGGCCGCCCCCATCTACCTGCAGCGCAAGGCCCGCCGCGGTCCGACCTTCCGGGAGACCCTGCTCATGCACGCGGTGGCCCGCATCGCCTACCGGGGCCTCATCGACAACATCCAGTTCTCCTGGGTCAAGCTCGGCCGCGAGGCCGGCACTCAGCTGCTCCGAGCCGGCTGCAACGACCTCGGCGGCACGCTCATGGACGAGAACATCTCGCGCGCCGCTGGCGCCACCCACGGTCAGGAGATGGCGCCGGAGGACTTCGCCGCCCTGGTCGAGCCGCTGGGTCGCACCCTGGAGGAGCGGACCACCCTGTACGGCCGGGTCGAGCCGGCGGCCGCCGCGTAGCCGCCCCGGATGGATCGCGAGCTCGTCCGCCGGCTGCTCGACGACGCCGGGACGACGCGTAACCGCGACGTGATGGGCGACATCCTGCGCATCGCCTACGCACTGGCCACCGACGACGCCGACCGCCTGGACCTGAAGATCACCCGCGACTCGCTGCGGGAGATGCGCCAGGCCTATCGCCTGTTCTCGCCGTACGAGGCGGTGCGCAAGGTCACGGTCTTCGGCTCGGCCCGCACGCTGACCACCGATCCGCTCTACGCCCATGCCCGCGAGCTGGCCCGGCGCCTGGCCGACACGGGCTGGATGGTCGTGACCGGCGCGGGTCCCGGCATCATGGCGGCGGCCACCGAGGGGGCCGGCCCGGAGCGCA
>DASQUY010000517.1:0-3173 GCA_035641055.1 Acidimicrobiales bacterium
TCGAGCGGATCGAAGGCCCGCATCATCACCACCGTGCCGCCCAACGCCTGGGTGCACAGAGTGAAGCCCAGCGGAGCGGAGTGGTACAGCGGGGCGGGCGAGAGGTAGATGCTGTCGGCCGTGGCACCGTAGAGGGCGCCCAGCAGCAGGTGGACGGCGTCGGGGCTGCCGAGCGGGGCGCCGGACAGCGGCACCTCGATGCCCTTGGGCCGCCCCGTCGTGCCGGAGGAGTAGAGCATGTCGCGGCCCTCGACCCGTTCCTCCAGCAGCGGGGTTTCTGGCTGCGAGGCGAGAGCGTCCTCGTAGGGCTCGTACCCGGGGGTGACTCCGTCGAGCATGAACCGCTGCACGCTGGTGGGCAGGCCGCCCACCAGCTCGGCCGCCTGATCCGCTTTGTGGGCCGAGGTGACGAAGACCTTCGCCTCGGAGTCCTCGACGATGTACGCCATCTCCTCGGTGGTGAGCCGGGAGCTCATGGCCGTGTAGTAGAGGCCGGCGTAGTGGGCGCCCCACGCCAGGGGATGGAAGCGCGGGTGGTTCTCCACGCAGAAGGCCACGTGGTCGCCCGGGCGTAACCCCAGCGAGCGGAAGAGGTGCGACACCCGGTTGGCCTCCGCGTCGAGCTGGCGGTAGGTGACGACCTCACCGGTACCGGCCATGATCACGGCCGGCTTGTCGGGCGTGGTCTCTGCGTAGGCGCCGGGAAACATGGCCGCGCACCGTAGTGGCTCGATGCCGATGATTTCTGGCCCCGGTAGCGTGGTTGTCCAGTGGACGTTACCGACCGGTTTGCCGAGCTCGTGCGCGGCCCGGAGGAGCGATGCCGGCTCGATCTGGGGGCCCTCCTGATCGCCGCCCACGCCCGACGGGGGCTCGACATCGGCGCGGAGCTGCTGCGGCTGGACGAGATCGCCGCCGGCGTGCCGGGGTCGGACCGCGAGGCGCTGGCGTCGCACCTGTGCGGAACGCTGGGATTCCGGGGCGACACCGAGGACTACAGCAACCAGCGCAACTCGCTGCTGGACCAGGTGCTGGACCGCCGGGTCGGCATCCCGATCTCGCTGGCCGTCGTCGTGCTGGAGGTGGGCCGTCGCCTCGACATCCCGCTCCACGGCGTCGGCATGCCCGGGCACTTCCTCGTGGGCGACGCCAAGGACGAGGACGTGTTCATCGACCCGTTCCACCGGACACAGCTCGACCGCGAGGGCTGCCGGAAGCTGTTCGCCCATCTCCACGGCCCGAAGGCCCGTTTCCAGGCACGGTTCCTCGAACCCGTGGGGCCGAGGGCGATCATGGCCCGCATGCTCACCAACCTGCAGCGCTCGTTCGTCGGCCACGGCGACAGGGCGGGCGCCCTGTGGGCGCAGTGCCTGCGGGTGCTCGTGCCGGGGACGACGGTCACCGATCGCCGCCAGCTCGCGGCCATGCTGGCGGCCAACGGCCGCTTCGACGCCGCCGCCCGCGAGCTCGACGCCATCGCCGACGACGGCCTGGGCGGCACCCGCGACCGCCTCGCAGCGTCGGCCATGCGCGCCAAGCTCAACTGAGCGTCTTCCGAGTGCCTCACGGAGCCCCGCCGGAGCCGACCGCCGCCGCCACGCGCTCGCCGTGGCCCTGGTCGTGGAGCGCGGCGCGCAGACGCTCGGCGGCGTCGTCCAACGCGGCGGGATCGGGGTTGTGGTCGGCCCGGGCGAACGACAGCTGCGCCTCGACGTCGATCGGCACGAGGTGCAGGTGGCAGTGCGGCACCTCGAGCCCGGCGATCATCATGCCGACGCGCCGAGGCCGGAAGGCCTGCATCTGGGCCCGGCCGACCTCCCGGGCAACCCGCATGAGGTGGGCGGCCAGGTCGGGATCGAGGTCGATCCAGTGGTCCACCTCCTCGATGGGCACGACCATCACGTGCCCCGGCGCCATCGGGGCGATCGTGAGGAACACGACCGCCCGCTCGTCCCGCCACACGAACCGCCCCGGGATCTCCCCGTTGATGATCTTGGTGAAGACGCTCGGCATGGCCCCGCACCTTACGTGGGCTCCACCTCCCCCTCTCGCCCGCGTGTCCACCTACGCTTCACCGGCAATGCTCACGCTGCCCAACCTGGTCACGGCCGCGCGATTGGGGTGCCTGCCCTTATTCCTGTGGCTGCTGTTCGGGCAGGAGGACCGCGTGGCCGCCGCCGCGCTGCTGGCGGCGCTGGGGGCAACCGACTGGGTCGACGGCTACCTCGCCCGCCGCCTGGGGCAGGTCTCCGAGCTGGGCAAGATCCTCGACCCCGTGGCCGACCGCCTGCTGTTCTTCGTCGGCGCCGGCGGGATCCTCGTGGACGGTTCGGTGCCGCCCTGGTTCGCCGTGGTGGTCCTGGTCCGGGAGGCGATCGTTGGCGGGGCCACCGTGGCGCTGGCGGTGCTTGGCGCCCGACGCATCGATGTCACCTGGTTCGGCAAGGCGGGCACGTTCGGTCTGATGGTCGCGTTCCCGCTGTTCCTGGCCAGCCACGCCGACGTGTCGTGGGCCGACACGCTCCGCCCCCTTGCCTGGATCGCCGCCATCCCGGCCCTGGCGCTCAGCCTCTACGCCGCGGTGCTCTACATACCGATCGCTCGTCGGGCGCTTCTCGAGGGTCGGGCGGTACCGTCGAGTACATGAAGGCGGTGATCATGGCCGGTGGGGAGGGGACCCGTCTCCGTCCCCTCACGTCGAACGCGCCCAAGCCGATGATGCCCATCGCCAACACGCCGATGATGGAGCACATCGTGCGGCTGCTGCGTCAGCACGGCTTCGACGACATCGTCGTCACCATCGCCTTCCTGGGCAACCACATCCGCGACTACTTCGGGGACGGCTCCGAACTGGGCGTGCGCATGGTGTACGCCACCGAGGAGACCCCCCTCGGCACGGCCGGCTCGGTGCTCAACGCCCGCGACGGGCTGCGCGAGCGGTTCCTCGTCATCTCGGGCGACGTCGTCACGGACTTCGACCTCGACGCCATCGTCCGCTTCCACGAGGAGCGCGAGGCCGTCGCCACGATCGGGCTCACGCCGGTCGAGGACCCCCTCGAGTTCGGCATCGTGATCACCCGCGACGACGGCTCGGTCGAGCGGTTCCTGGAGAAGCCCACCTGGGGCCAGGTGTTCAGCGACACCATCAACACCGGCATCTTCGTGCTCGAGCC
>DASQUY010000518.1:0-2400 GCA_035641055.1 Acidimicrobiales bacterium
GATCGTCCTCTACGACGTGCCGTCCCGCACCGGCCGCCGCATCGACCCGGACGTGATCGTCCGCCTGGCGCGGGAGGTCCCCACGATCGTGGGCCTCAAGGACGCGACCGGCGACCCGGCGACGACGGCACGGGTGATCGCGCAGGCGGGCGACGACTTCGCCGTCTACTCCGGCGACGACGCGATCACGCTGGCGCTGCTCGGCGTGGGCGCCGTGGGCGTAGTCGGGGTGGCCACCCACTGGTCGGGTGAGCTCTTCGCGGAGATGATCGCCGCGTTCGACAAGGGCGACGTGGCGACGGCCCGCGAGGTCAATCTGCGGCTCGCGCCGTCGTTCGCCGTCGAGACCGGGCCGAGCTGGGTGCAGACATCGGCGGCCAAGGCGGCCCTTGCCGCCCTGGGCGTCCACGACGGCCCGTGTCGCCTGCCGCTCCCACCGGTCAGCGACGAGGCCCGGGAGGCCGTGCGCCGAGTCCTCGCGGACCTCGGTCTGATCGACTGACTCCTCCCGAACGTGCGGTGGTGGTCGCCGGCACCGGTTCCACGCAGTAGGTTCCCCACGACATGCCCGACGCGGTACGCATCACCTTCCTCGGCGGACTCGGTGAGATCGGGCGCAACTGCGCGTGCTTCGAGATCGAGGGTCGCATCCTCCTGCTCGATGTCGGGCTGATGTTCCCCGAGCTCGACATGCTCGGCATCGACTTGGTCCTGCCCGACTTCACGTACCTGCGGGACAATGCCGAGCGGGTCGACGCGGCGATCATCACCCACGGCCACGAAGACCACATGGGCGGGCTCAGCTTCCTGCTGCGCGAGATGTCGTTCCCCATCTACGGGTCGGAGCTCACGCTGGGGCTTGCCCGCAACCGCATCGAAGAAGCCGGGCTGCTCGACCGCACGGAGATGGTGCCGGTGCACGACGGCGAGCGGCGCCGCATCGGGCCGTGCGACATCGAGTTCATCCCCGTCACGCACTCGGTGCCGCACGGCTTCGCCACGGCCTTCCACACGGCGCAGGGCACGATCCTGCACAGCGGCGACTTCAAGCTCGACCCCACTCCCGTCGACGGCCGCCTCACCGACCTCGGGCGCATCGGCGCGCTGACCGCCGGCACGGGCGTCCGCCTGCTGCTGAGCGACTCGACCAACGCCGAGGAGCCCGGGTACGCCCGCAGCGAGACCTCGATCGGTCACGTGCTCTACGAGCTGTTCCACCGACACAAGGGCCGGCGCATCGTCGCCGCCTGCTTCGCCAGCCACATCCACCGCGTGCAGCAGATCGCGGATGTGGCCGTGGCCTTCGGCCGGAAGGTGGCAACGCTGGGCCTGTCGATGAAGAAGAACGTGAGGCTGGCCCGCGAGATGGGGCAGCTGCGCATCCCCGACGAGGCGCTGGTCGACATCGACGACGTGGGCGACCTGCCGCCGGGCCAGGTGTGCGTCATCTCCACCGGCAGCCAGGGAGAGCCCATGTCGGCGCTGTCGCTCATGGCTCAGCGCAACAACCGCTGGCTCGAGATCACGCCCGACGACACCGTCATCCTGTCGTCGCACCCCATCCCCGGCAACGAGATGAACGTCTCCAAGGTGATCGACGGGCTCGTGCGGCTGGGCGCCGAGATCGTGCACACGGGCAACGCCGACGTCCACGCTTCCGGCCACGCCAAGCAGGAAGAGCTCAAGACCATGCTGTCGATCGTGCGCCCCGAGTGGTTCGTGCCCGTGCACGGCGAGTACCGGCACATGGTGGCCCACGCCCAGCTGGCGCGCAGCATGGGCGTGGTAGCGGACGACCACGTCCTCGTGTGCACCGACGGCGACCAGCTCGTGCTCGACGACGGCGGGCTGCGGCGCGAGGGCAGCGTTCCGGCGGGCTACCTCTACGTGGACGGGATCATCGGCGACGTCGGCCACGGCGTGCTGCGCGACCGACGCGTGCTGGCCGAGGAGGGCGTCGTCGTTGTCGTCGTCACCGTGGACGTCGCCACCGGCGCCATCCTCACCGGTCCCGAGGTCATCACCCGCGGCTGGGTGTATGCGCCGGAGGCCGAGCCGCTGCTGGCGGAGTGCGCCGAGGAAGTGCGCCAGGCGATCAAGGAGTCCTTCGCCGAGGGTGGCACCGACATCGAGGCGCTGCAGAGGGTCGTTCGCCGGGCGGCCGGCCGGTTCGTCAGCGAGTCGACCAAGCGGCGGCCGATGATCGTGCCGGTGGTCATGGAGGCGTAACTCGGGATCCCGACATGCCGGAGCTGCCCGAGGTCGAGACGGTCCGGCGGGAGCTGGAGCCGCTCGTCGTCGGGCGGCGCGTGGTGACGGGCTGGGGGCACCCGTCGGCCAAGTTCTCGTCCGCGCCCCTCGCCGCGGGGCCGTGGATCGAGTCGGTGGGGCGCCGGGGCA
>DASQUY010000519.1:0-2801 GCA_035641055.1 Acidimicrobiales bacterium
CGTCACCGCCCGCCTCGACCACCTCCAGCACCGCCGCCCCTACCTCTCCCGCGGCCTCGGCCTCCAACGATGACCGTCCCCCGACCCGCCCAGCCGCCGCCCCACACCGTCCTCTCGGCCGGCCCCACATCGTCGCCCACCCACCAGATCCGGCGCGCACACCCTTGCAGGTGCCCCTGCGGGGCACCTGCCGGCCGTCCCCCGAGCATGACCCGGTGAGGTTCACCGTCACGCCGCTGGGAGGCGCCGGCCGGGCGGTGACCAAGATCGTCGACGCCATTGTCCGCTACTTGACGCCCCGCACCCTCGGTCCCGCCGCGCCTGGCGGTCCTGGCGCCGCCGGTGGTGAGGCGGGCCCGGCGCGCTACTACGCGGATGGCGGCGAGGAACCCGGGCGCTGGCGGGGCCGGGGCGCTCAGGCCCTGGGCCTTACCGGGGAGGTGACCGAGGCCGATCTGTCGAAGGTCTTGGCTGGGCGTGTCCCGGCGACCGGCGCCCGTCTCCTCGGCGCCCACGGCTCCGCGGGCCGGCGCCCCAAGCTCGGCGTCGGCACCGAAACCCGACGCGACGCCGGCGGGCTCGCCCTGTACGACCCCACCGACGCCGCCGCCGTGCTCGGCCTGCCAGCCAAACAGATCCACACGATGCTCGATGCCGGTACAGCTGTTGCCCTGTCGCGGCTGCTCCCGGCGCCGGACGGGCTGCCCGCACAGCCCGAGGGCTCGTACCTCGTGCCAATCATCGACCCGGCCGGGGAACGGTGGGTGACCGAGGCCGAGCTTTCCCGCTGCGAAGCCGCCCTGCAGGCCGGCGCCGCCTCGCGCGAGGTCGCCGCCCTGGGTCCGCCCGACGAGCTACTGCCGATCGCCGAGGCCGCCCGGCTGGCCGGTGTGACCCCCCGGTACCTGCGCCGACTCGCCCAACGCCACCAGGCTGACCGGCGAGCCATCGAAGCGGCGCTCGCCGAGGGACGCCGACCGCGCCAGGCATATCTCATCGCGCAGCGCAGCACCGGCAATCGCTGGGTTGTGCGTCGCGACGAGCTCGCCGCCTACCTGACCAGGCGGCGACCGCCAGCGGTGCGGGTCGGCTACGACCTCACGCTCACCACCGAGAAGTCCCTCGGGGTCGTCGCCCTGCTGTCCGGCGACACGACCCGGCGGGCGGTGTTCGATGCCATCCGTGCGGGCGACGACCGGGCCCTCGAGTGGCTCGAACACCACGCCGCGATCACCCGTGCGAAAGGCAAGACTGTGCCAGCCAAGGGGTGGACCGTCGCGTCGTTCCGGCACATGACCAGCCGCGCGCTCGACCCGTTTCCCCACCATCACAACGTGATCGCCAACACCGTTGAGGACCGCAACGGCACCCGCCGCACCCTCGACGCCCGGGGCCTGTACCAGCACGCCCAGGCCGCCTCCGCGCTGGCGACCGCCGAGATGCGTTACCAACTCACCCGCAGCCTCGGCATTCGCTGGCGGCCCGGCCGCAAGACCGGCTGGGAGATCGCCGGCATCTCCGATGCGGTTCTGCGGGAGTTCTCGCGGCGGCGCAGCGAGATCGACGACGCCCTACGCGAGCTCGAAGACGCCATAGGCCACAATCCCAGCCTCGAGCAGCTCGACCGGATCGTGCTGAAGACCCGGCCCGCCAAACAACACGTCCCCGTGGACGAGCTGCTCGAGGGCTGGCGCGCCCGCGCCGCCGCCCTCGGTCTCGGGCGCGACGAGCTCGCCGCGTGCCTCCACCGCGCCCTCGAGCTGCCGGAACCTGACCTTGAGGCGATGTATGCCACGCTGGCCGCGCCGGACGGGATCTGCGCCAACCTGTCGATCTTCGATCGGGGCGACGTCCTCGCTGCGCTCGTCGACCTCCCCGTCCCCCACCGCGATGGCGAGCCGCAGCCGCTGCTGGTCCCCGCCGAAAGGCTCGAATCACTGGCCGACGGGTTCCTCGCCTGCCGCCACGTGGTCGCCCTCACCCCCGGCCGCTACACCACCCGCGAGATCCTCGCCGTCCAGCAGCGCATCGTGGCCCGCTACCGGCACGGTGTGCACCGCGGCGCCGCCCTCGTTCCCTCGGCCGTCATCGACCGCGTGCTCGCCCAGCGGCCGGGGCTCACCGGCGAGCAACGCGACCTCGTGCGTGCCCTGTGCAGCAGCGGGCACCGCATCCAGTGCGCCATCGGCCGTGCCGGCGCCGGCAAGACCACCACCATGGCCGCCACCCGCGACGCCTGGCAGGCCGCCGGCTGGCGGGTCGTCGGCACCGCCGTCAAAGGCGAAGCCGCCCGCACCCTCGGCGCCGCCACCGGCATGCCCACCGAGACCCTCGCCTGGTACCTCGCCCACGACGACCCCCACACCGCCCGGCTCGACGCCCACACCGTGCTCATCGTCGACGAAGCCTCCACCATCTCCGACCGTGACCTCGACCGGCTCGGCTGGCTCGCCGACCAGACCGGCTCCACCCTCCGGCTGATCGGCGACCCCGCCCAGCACGGCGCCGTCGAAGCCGGCGGCATGTTCCGGGTCCTCTGCGAACGCCACCCTGCCTACACCCCCCAGCTCACCGCCACCCACCGGGTTCGCGACCCCCGTGACAGGGCCGCCGCCGACGCCCTACGCGCCGGCGACATCGCCCCCGCGCTCGACCACCTCGACGCCGCCGGCCACCTCCACATCGTCGACGACGAGCTCGACTACTACCGCCAAGCCCTCACCCGCTGGTGGAACGCCCACCAGGCCGGACAGGAGCACCCCATCGTGGACCGGCGCAACACCGTGCGCCACCAGCTCAAC
>DASQUY010000520.1:0-2273 GCA_035641055.1 Acidimicrobiales bacterium
CAGCCCGCGACAGCGCGGACGCCAACCTGGACCGCGAGAACGTGAACTGCGACTCGATCCGGGTGGATGTCAACACCGCGAATCTCGCCCCGGGTGGCAGTGTCAGCGTGACGGTGCACTGTTGGGTCAGCTTCTCGCAGCTGGCACCGATCGCCCCGGGCGGTCAACGGCACTTCGAGAGCCGGGCCACCGAGACGGTCGACACCTACCGCGGAGGGACGCCGGGATGACACCGAGCCGGTGGCGCGACGACGACCAGGGGGTGTTGTCGATCTTTGGTGCCGTGGTGGCGACGGCGCTGGTGTTCGTGGCCGGCGTGGCTTATGACGGCGGCCAGTACATCAAGACCTACCTGGAGGCGAACAACCTGGCGGAAAGCGCGGCGCGGGCCGGCGCCCAGGCCAGCGATCCCAGCGACCTGCTCACCGGCCGCACCGGCATCGACCCCGCCGCCGCCCAGGCCCGGGTCGCCGAGTTCCTGGCCAACGCGGGCCACGGAGGCGCCGGCCGGGCCAGTGTCTCGGGGGCTCGGGTGACGGTCACGGTGACGCTGACCCAGTCGGCCCACATCCTGCCGCTGGGTCCCCGCGCCATCTCCGCCGCGGCGTCGGCCACGGCCGTCCGGGGTGTGGAGGCCGCAGCCCCATGACACGCCAGCGGGCCGCGGCCGTCGTGCGCTTTGTCGGGGGGCTGGCGCTGTTGGCCGGGATCCCGGCCGCGCTCGTGGTCACCGTCGGCTGGCCGCTGCCCCGGGAGGTCCCCTCGCCGGAGCAGCTGCGAGAGGCGTTCGATCGCCGCGGGGTCCCCGTCGAGGTCCTCGTCAAGGCCTTGGCGGTCATCATGTGGGTCGCCTGGGCGCAGCTGGCGATCGCGGTTGTCGCCGAGACCGTCGCCGCGGCCCGGGGCCGCCAAGCGGGCCGAGCCGCGGTGGTGCCCGGCGTCCAGCTCGTGGCCCGCCACTTCGTCGCCTCGGGGGCCCTTGTCCTGTCACTGGTGGGGCCGTGGCGGCCGGCCAGTGCCGCCGCCGGGGTCACCCGCCTCGACGCCATCCACCAAGAGATCTCACCCATCGAGGTCCAAGCCACCCCGAACCCTGCCGCCGCGCCCAGCCCGGCGCCGCCGACACCGGCGCTGGCCGCCAACCGGGAAGGCACGTACGTGGTGCAGCGCGGTGACAGCTACTGGGGCCTCGCCCAACAACACCTCGGCGACGGCGCCCGCTGGCGCGAGATCCGAGACGCCAACGTGGGCCGGACCGTCGCACCCGGCCATGTGATCGGCGCCCACGACGATGACCTGCAGCCCGGCTGGGTGATCCTGCTCCCGGCCACCGCCACCCCCTCGTCAGCTCCCGCCGCCGGCTCCGCTCAACCGGCGCTCGCTCCGACGGGGCCCCAGCGGTCCGATCCCAGCGCCGCGGGCGACCGGGCCCAGGCCCCCGCCCCGGGCCAGGAGGCAACCGGCGGCTCGGGCGGCGAGGTCACGGTGATGCCGGGCGACGACTTCTGGAAGCTCGCCGAGCGGCAACTGGCCGAACGCTGGGGCCGGCCACCCAGCAACGACGAGATCGCCCCCTACTGGCGCCAACTGGTCGAGATCAACCGGCCCCGCCTGGCGCCGCCAGGCGACCCCGACCTGATCTACCCCGGGCAACGCTTCCTCACCCCGCCCGTCGCAGACGGTGTTGCACCCACCGAACCCACACCGGAGCCGACCGCGCCGCTGCCGGAGGCGCCCGGCCCGGCAACGGCTCCCGTGCCGACACCCAGGGTTCCACCTGAGACGCCACCACCCGCGGCATCGGGCCCCGACGCACCCGACGCCACACCACCCAGCGATGGCCGTCGCGCCCAGCCCTCCCCCGGGCCCGGGCCACCGACCGGTTCGACCGAATCGCAACCACCGACCGCGACAGAAGGCGGCGACGGGACTCTCGGAGACCTGGTCGTGCCGGTGGGCTTGGCCGGAGGAGGGATGAGCCTGGCCGGCCTGGTTCTGTGGTTGGACCGCCGCCGCCGGGCCCAACAGCGGCACCGCCGCCAAGGCCGGCGCATCGTGCTCCCACCCGCAGCGGCCCAGCGCCGCGAAGCCGAGCTCCGGGCCGGCGCCGACATCGACCGCGCCCGCCTGGTCGACGCCGCGCTACGCGCCGCCGGGGCGGGCTGCGGCCCGGCCGCGCTGCCACCGCTGCGATGGGTGGAAGCGGGAACCGACTCGGTGCTCGTGGTCTTGACGGCGCCCGCCCAAGCCCCGCGCGGGTTTCGCGGCGAGTC
>DASQUY010000521.1:0-12907 GCA_035641055.1 Acidimicrobiales bacterium
GGGCCGGCTCGGCGCACAGGGGTTCGCGGCCCGTCTCCAGGCGTGACAGCGTCATCAGGTCCTCGATGACCTCGTCGGTGCCGCGGACCATCGCGGCCACCCGCTCCAGGGTCCGCTCCGGCGGCTCGGCGCCGCTCAGGCCGGCCTCGGTGACCGCCCGCAGCCGGCTCACGGGCGCCCGCAGCTCGTGGGCGGTGTCGCGCAGGAACTGCTCGTGGCGCAGGAGCACCCGGTCGGCGACCCACCACCGGCCGCGTGACAGCAGGACGGCGACGAAGATGCCGAACAGCAGCATCGCCCCGGCCGACCACCACATGAACGACACCAGGCGGGCGTGGCTGGCCTCCCCGTGCTCGCGGTTGGCGACGCCGACGACCGCCGCTCGCGCCTCGCCGTCGGCCTCGAGGACGGGTGCGGCGAGCAGCTGGAGGCGCTGGTCGTCACCGGAGGACCGTCGCTCGGCCGACGCCGTGGTCGTCGCATGGGCGGCGGTGGCCCCCGCGTCCCGGGCCACATCCAGCACCCCGACGCCCGGCCACGTGGGGGCCGCGGGCGTGAAGACGACCCGCGGGTCGGCCCCCGCCTCCCCGGCGAACGCCACCACGTAGAGCTGCGGATAGCCGGCCGCCAGCTCCGGTCTCTGCCCGAGCTCGACATCCAGCTCGCCGTCCCCGTCTACCCCGACGGCCTCGCGCCCCGCTTCCACTTGGCGCTCGAGCAGGTTGTCGACCCGCGCCCGTTCGTAGCGGGCGTCGGCTTGAGCGACGATCATCCCGAACACGAGCAGCCCGACACCCAGCGCCGCCGTCAGCAGCACCGCCGTGAGCAGCTTGAGCCGGCCCACACGCCGCGTCGCCGCCGGGGCCAGGATTCGCCGGGTCGACGTCCGGGCTGGAGCAGCCATCGAGTGCCCACCCCCTCTCCCTGCACTCACCAGCGCGCCCAAGGTGGCCTACATCGTAAGCAATCGGCCGACCGGCGGCCGAGGGCACGCCCTACGATCGGGCCGCCATGCGGATCCTGGTGCTCGAAGACGACCCCGATCTGCGGCGGACGATCGCGTGGCGCCTCCGCACCGACGGGTTCGCCGTCGACGAGGCGGGCCGGATGGACGAGGCCGATCGGGCGGCTCGCGTGCACCGATACGATTGCATGGTCGTGGATCGCCGGGTCCCCGACGGCGACGCCCTCGACCTGGTGAAGCGGTGGCGGGGACCCGCCGGCATCGACGCCATGGTGCTGATCCTCACCGCCCGGGACGCACCGGCCGAGCGAGTCGAGGGGCTAGACGCCGCTGACGACTACCTCACGAAGCCCTTTGGGCTCGACGAGCTGGCGGCCCGGGTAGGGGCGTTGTGTCGGCGTGGGATCCGACCCCGGCCGCCGGTGGTCCGCATCGGCGACCTCGAGGTCGACCGGCCCGCACGCGAGGTGCGCCGGGACGGCGTGCTGCTGACGCTCACGCGCAAGGAGTTCGCGATCCTCGAGGTGCTGGTGGATGCCGAGGGCGCCGTCGTCAGCGCCGAGGAGCTGTTCGAGCGCTGCTGGGACCAACGCGTCGACCCGGTGACCCGCTCGGTCACCGTCCATCTGTCGACGCTGCGCCGCAAGCTCGGCGACCCGCCGCTCATTCGCACGGTGCGGGGCACCGGCTACGCCATCGAGGCCCCCAGGGGCTGAGGCGCGGCTCCTCACCGCTTTGGGTGACGCTTCGTAGCGACCTGCCCGCCCGGGCGACGCTCCGTGACTTGACGATTATTTGACCTCCGGTGTGTTACAAGACCCCTGCCGCAACCCGGGTGCCGGAGCCCGAGTGTCGTCTTGCTGCGGTGGCCGAGTCGCCCCCTCCCCGGCGCTCGGTCGCCGCAGTCAGCGGTGCCCGCCGCGCCGTCCCCGGCCACCGACACCGAGGTCACTACTGTGCGGGGGTGGCGGGCGGACAGCGATCGCCGGGGAGACACGAGATTGGCACGACTGGGGCACCGCTCGGGGCGCTGGCTGACGCTCGGGGTCGTCGTCGCTGGCGCCGGCGCCGCGCTGGGGTTCGTCGCCTACTGGCCCCGGGACGACGCCCCCGCGGTGCCGGACCAGCCCAACACGTACGTCGACGCCACTGTGACGGGCATCGACACCGAGACGTGCGACGACTTCGACACCGGCGGGACGACGTCGTGCCAGCTCGTCGGCGCCGAGCTCACCTCGGGGCCCGACGATGGCGACGACATCGAGTTCCGGGTGTTGGCGACCCAGTTCGAGGTGCCCGAGCTGAGCGTGGGCGACGACGTCGTGTTGCTCGACGTGGCCAGCAGTCCTGACGAGTTCCGCTACACGTTCTCCGAGTTCCAACGCCGGACGCCGATGTTGTTGCTGGCCGGCGCCTTCGCGCTGGTGGTGATCGCCTTCGGCCGCTTCCAGGGGGTGCGGGCACTGCTGGGCCTGGCCGCCAGCGGGGCCGTGCTCGTCGCGTTCGTGGTGCCGGCGCTGCTGCGCGACTCGCCGGCCCTGCCGGTGGCGCTGGCGGGGACGGTCGCCATCGCCTTCGTCGCCCTCTACCTGGCCCACGGGCTGCGGCTCGGCACGACGGTCGCGCTGGCGGGGACGCTGGTGAGCCTCGCCGCCATCAGCTCGCTGGCCCTGCTGGTGGCGAACGTCGCCAATCTCACCGGGCTGGCCGACGCCGACGCTCAGGTGCTGCGCGTGACGGCCAACGCTCTCGACCTGCGGGGCCTGCTGGTCGCCGGCATCGTCGTCGGGGCGCTCGGGGTGCTGGACGACGTGACGGTCAGCCAGGTCTCGATCGTCGCCGCCCTGCGCCGGGCCAACCCCGGCCTGTCGCGCCGGCTCCTCTACCACGAGGCGACCCGGGTCGGGCGCGACCACGTGGCCTCGACCGTGAACACCCTGGTGCTGGCGTACGCGGGGGCGTCGCTGCCGCTGCTGCTGTTCTTCGCGCAGGGTGACCAGCCGGTGGACCGCCTGCTCACCAGCGAGCTGATCGCCGTCGAGATCGTGCGGATGCTGGTCGGCTCGATCGGGCTCGTGGCGTCGGTGCCGATCACGACGGGGCTGGCGGCGCTGGTCCTCGGGGCGGAGGATGATGCCGTGGACCGACGGACGCAGTCCCACACGCTCACCTACGAGGCCGACCTCACCGCCGCCGCCCCCGCCGTGGCCGGCTCGCCGGAGCCGGCGTGGGACGAGTACGCATCCGACGCCGAGTTCTGGGACCGCCGCTGAGATGGCCGCCCGCGCGCCCCGGGTGGAGATCGAGTACTGCACCCAGTGCCGCTGGATGCTGCGGGCGGCGTGGATGGCCCAGGAGCTGCTGACCACGTTCGAGCAGGAGGTCGGCGAGGTGGCGCTCGTCCCCGGCAGCGGCGGCGTCTTCATCGTGCGGGTCGGCGGCGAGGCCGTGTGGGACCGCAGCCGGCAGGGCTTTCCCGACCTGCCCGCCCTCAAGCAGGTGGTGCGGGACCACATCGCGCCGGGGCGCGACCTCGGCCATGCGGATCGCCGCAGCAACGACTGACGACAGCACTCGGGAGGAACCCCCGAACGTGTCCGAATCCGTCGTGCCTGACGGACGGGCCGGGAGGATGATGGCGCCATGGACGACTACTCCGCCGTCGTCACCACCGGCATCTACTGCCGGCCCGGCTGCTCCGCCCGGCCGAACCCGGCCAACGTCGTCCGCTACGACCTGGCGGCGGCGGCCGAGGCCGCAGGGTTCCGGGCCTGCCTGCGCTGTCGGCCCTACCGCAGCTCCGACCCGGCGGTCCCGTCCGGGCCCGAGCTCGTGTGCCGGGCGGTCCAGCTCGTCGTCGACGGCGCCCTCGACCGGGGCACGGAGGCCGAGCTCGGCTCCCGGCTGGGCGTGAGCGCCCGTCACCTCCGGCGCCTGTTCCACGAGCACCTCGGCACGACACCCGACCAGCTCGCCCGCTCGCGCCGGGCCCACTTCGCCCGGCGGCTGCTCGACGACAGCGACCTCACGGTCACCCAGGTGGCGTTCGCCGCCGGGTTCGGCAGCGTCCGCCAGCTCAACCGAGCGTGCCGCGAGGTGTTCCGGGCGACGCCGGGCGAACTGCGGGCGCGGCGGCGCTCGACCGACCGGCTGGTGGCCGACGGTGGGCTGGTGCTGCGGCTGCCCTTCCGTCCCCCGCTGGCGTGGGACGAGATGCTCGGCTACTTCGCGCTCCGGGCCATCCCCGGCGTGGAGACCGTGGCGGACGGCGCCTACCGGCGCACGGTGACGGTCGGTGGGGATCCCGGCGTGGTCGAGGTGTCGCCGGGGCACGGAGGCGACCACCTGCTGTTGCGGGCCCACCTCCCGCACTGGGAGGGCCTCATCCACGTCGCCCAGCGGGTGCGCCGCATCTTCGGCCTCGACGGCGACGTCGCCGCCGCCCGGGCCCGGTTGGGTGGCAACCCCGCGCTCGGCCCCCTGGTCGCGGCCCGCCCGGGCCTGCGCGTCCCCGGCACCTGGGACCCCTTCGAGACCGGCGTGCGGGCGATCATCGGCCAGCAGGTCACGGTGGCAGCCGCCACCACGATCTCCGGCCGGGTCGTCGCCCGCCACGGCACGCCGGTGCCGGGGCTGGCGCCGCTCGGGCTGACCCACATCTTCCCGTCGGCGGCGACGCTCGCCGAGGGCGACCTCGACGGGCTCGGGTTGCCCGGCGCCCGCGTGCGCGCCGTGCAGGCGTTCGCCGCCGCCGTGGCCGACGGCCGCGTGCGGCTCGACCGCAGCGTGGGGCTGGACGCGCTCGTGGAGTCCCTCGTCTCCCTGCCGGGCCTTGGTCCCTGGACCGCCCACTACATCGCCCTACGGCTGGGGGAGCCGGACGCCTTCCCCGCCTCCGACCTCGGGCTCCGCCGCGCGGCGGTCGCCGGGAACGGGGCGGCGCCGGACGACGTTCCGTCCGCCGAGGCGCTCGCCGCCAGGGCTGCGGCCTGGCGCCCCTGGCGGGCACTGGCCGCCGTCCACCTGTGGACGAGCGACGGCGCAAGCGCCCGAGCGGCCTGACGGGCGCCGAAGAGCGGGGGTCCCCGGGGGTCGCCCGAGGCAATAGGTTCCACCGACCCGAGCCCGAGGTCATAGGTTCCGGATCCGGAGCTCATTGCCTCGCCCTCGATCCGACGGAACCCATTGCCTCGGGAATGCTGGCCGGCGGTAATCGGCTGGGGTGAGACGGCCAGGCGCCGGTACAGTGCCGCGCATGGCCATGTTCGTGATGGTGCGTCGTGCCCGCCTCCGGGCGGGACGTGTGGTGGGGTTGGCACCGGCTGTCCCGCCGCTGGGCCGAGCAACTCGTCGCTGACGCCCGGGTCGCGCCCGGCGACCTCGTCGTCGACATCGGCGCCGGCACCGGTACCCTCACTGCCCCGCTGGTCGCCGCCGGGGCGCGGGTCATCGCCGTCGAGCTCCACCCCACGCGGGTCGCGGCGCTGCGCGAGCGCTTCGCCGGCGACCCGGTGACGGTCGTGCGCGCCGACGCCACCGACCTCCGGCTGCCCCGCCGGCCGTTCCGCGTCGTGGCCAACCCCCCGTTCGGGGCCACCACGGCCATCCTCAAGCGCCTGCTGGCGCCGGGCTCGCGGCTCGTCGCCGCCGACCTGGTGCTGCCCCACGCCGCGGCCCGCCGGTGGGCGACGCCGCGCGCGCCCGGTGCCGGTCGCTGGGGGCACCGGTACGTCGTGGGGACCGGCCGCGCCATCCCCCGCTCGGCGTTCACGCCGCCGGGTACCGCCGACTGCACCACGCTCGTCGTCCGCGGGATCTACCGTCGCCCGGATGGAGATCCGGCCCGTCCGCACCGACGAGTGGCAGGCGCTGGGTGAGCTGACCGTCGCCGCCTACGCGGCCATCGACGCCGACGCCCTCGACGAGTACGCACACGAGCTGCGCGACGTGAGCGGGCGGGTCGAGGGTGCCGAAACGCTGGTGGCCGTCGACGACGCCGGTGCGGTGCTGGGCGGCGTGACCTACGTGCCCGACCCCGGCTCGCCGTGGGCCGAGTTCGCCGAGCCCGACGCCGCCGGCATCCGCATGCTGGCCGTGGCGCCCGAGGCGCAGGGCCGGGGGATCGGCGAAGCGCTCAGCCGGGCGTGCGTCGATCGGGCCCGAGCGGCCGGCAAGGGGCAGGTCCTGCTCCACTCGACGGACCGGATGGCCGCCGCCCATCGCATCTACGAGCGCCTGGGGTTCGTCCGGGACCGGGCCCTCGACTGGGAACCGCTGCCCGGGCTCTGGCTTATTGGCTTCCGCCTGCGCCTGCGGTAACCCGGCCCGGCGCAGCTACAGCATCAGCCCGGCGGCCACGGCGGCGCCGAGCTCCCAGCAGGCGTCGAGATCCGGCTGGGCCGGCGTGCCGATGACGGACACCGGAGCCTGGGCGGCCCGCCAGCGCAGGCCGGTCACGATCTTGTCGATCGCCGCCAGGGCGCCGGTCGTGTCGTTGTTGCCGTGGACGTACACGCCGTAGGGCCGCCCGATCGTCGCCTCCAGGCACGGATAGTAGACGGTGTCGAAGAAGTGCTTGAGGGCACCGGACATGTAGCCCAAGTTGGCGGGCGTGCCCAGCAGGTAGCCGTCGGCCTCCAGCACGTCGACGGCGGTGGCTGTCAACGCCGGCCGGACCTCGACGTCGACGCCCTCGATCTGGGGGTCGGTGGCGCCCGACCGCACGGCGTCGAACAGCGAGTGCAGGGCGGGCGATGGCGTGTGGTGGACGATCAGCAGCCGGGGCATGGTCACCTGCGCGAAGCCGGGGCGAGGCAATGACTAACGATCCCTGACGCCCGAGGCAATGGCTGACGAAAACCGTTCGCTATTGCCTCGGGCTGGCTTGACCGTTCGCTATTGCCTCGGGCGTCCGGCCTACAGCCACTGGCTGACCGAGTTGAGCAGCGCCTCGTTGGGGTTGTCAGGCAGCTCGGTGAGCGGGGCGGCGATCTCGGAGACGGTCGGGCCGTGCTCGGCGGCCAGCGGCGCCAGCGCCTCGAGGTCGAAGCCGTAGAGCTCGGCGGCGTTGCCGCCCAGCAGCTTGCGCAGCTCGGCCGGGTCGGCGTCATGGAACACCGCTCGCAGGTGCTCGCGGGTGAACGGGTGCGTCCCCTCGTCGTGCGGGTAGTCGCTGCCCCACATGAACCGGTCGAGGCCGATCTTCTCGCGCACGCCGGCGTCGGCCGGTCCCGGCATGCTCACCCCCATCCACACGTTCTGGTGGAAGTACTCGGTGGCCGAGCGGGGCAGCACGTGCTCCTCGCCGTAGCGGATCTCCCCGGTCGCCCCGGTCTTGCGGATCCGCTCCAGCACCCGGTCGAGCCTCTCCAGCAGCCCCGGCACCCAGGCGCAGCCGCTCTCGGTGACCACGAACCGCAGCCGGGGGAAGCGCTCGAACACCCCCGAGAGGATGAGCTGCACCAACGGCCGCTGCGAGTAGAACGGCACCTCGTTGATGTAGAGGAGCATCGACGTCGGATACGGCCCGTAGTCGGGCACCCCGGTGCCGCCGTGGACGTTGACCGGCACCTCCAGCTCCTCGAGCACCGCCCACAAGGGGTCGTAGACGGGGTCGTAGAGCGGCTTCACCCACTTGACGTCCGGGGCGATGTTGGGCAGCAGCACGCCGCCCCGCAGGTTCTGCTCCTTGATCCAGCGGACATCCGCGATCGCGTCGTCGACGTCGTTGAGGAAGATCTGGCCGATGCCCGCCCGGCGCTCGGGGAACTCGGCGCACCAGTCGGCCAGCCACCGGTTGTGGGCCCGGATGCCCGCCAGGCGGTGCTCGTAGTCTTCGGGCTTGGGCGGCGGGGCGAACAGCACGAACATCGGGAAGAAGGGCGGCACCGTGTTGGGGAAGATCACCTCGCCGACCACGCCGTCCTCGAGCTGCTGGCCGTTGCGCATCTCGTTGTCCCAGTTGCGGAAGCGCCGGGTGTCGCCGAGGTCGCGGTACGGGTTCTTGTACTGGGCGCGCCAGGCGTCGAAGTCGTCGAGGAAGCGGGGCTCGAGGTACTCGCGGTACGCCTTGTGGCTCCCCCCGGCGTGGCAGTCGGCCGAGATGATCGTGTAGCGCTCGTTGGCAGTCATCCGTGGCACCCCCTTGCCCAACCAGTCTGAACTAGAACATGTTCTCGCGCCAGCCCGCGCCCGTGTGTCACGATGGGGTATGCGCCACCGCATCGTCGAAGGCGAGACGGGGATCTTCCCGATACCGATCGCGAGCCTGCGGCGCAAGCTGCGTGAGCTTCTCGGTCGGCGTGACCGGCCGCCCGATGCCGCGCCCGAGACCGACGACGCCCGCCCGCCGGAGGGGCGGTCGAGCGATCCGACGGACACGACGTGATAGGGGGAGGACCAGTGGACGCCAGCGAGATCGACCTGCTCGACCGCGACCGCTTCACGCGGGGCATCCCCCACGAGTGGTTCACGTGGCTGCGGGCCCACGCCCCGGTGTTCCACCACGACGAGCCCGGCGGCGACGGCTTCTGGGTCATCAGCCGCTACGACGACGTCGTCACAGCCAGCCGCGACGCCGAGAGCTTCTCCTCGTCGCAGGAGCTGGGTGGGGTCGTGTCGCTGGAGGGCCCGACAGCGCCCCTGCCCGGCACCGAGATGGCCGGGAACATGATGCTGTTCATGGACCCCCCGGCCCACACGCGCTACCGCAAGCTGGTGAACCGGGGGTTCACGCCCCGCATGATCAGCGCCCTCGAACCCCACGTCCGCGACCTCACCGTCCGCATCATCGAGGAGGCCATGGGGACCGACGGAGCCGCCTGCGACTTCGTGGTCGACGTCGCCGCCGAGCTGCCCCTGGAGGTCATCGCCGAGCTGCTGGGCGTGCCGCGGGAGGACCGGTTCAAGCTGTTCGAGTGGTCCAACCGCCTCGTCGGCTCGGAGGACCCCGAGTACCAGGTCAGCGACGACCATGTGACCGCGGCCCAGATCGAGATGTACACGTACGCCCAGGAGCTCGCCGTGCAGCGCCGGGCCGAGCCCCGGGACGACATCGTGACCACGCTGCTGGAGGCCGAGGTCGACGGCGACCGGCTCAGCGAGCTCGACTTCAACCTGTTCTTCATGCTGCTGTCCGTCGCCGGCAACGAGACCACCCGCAACGCCATCGCCCACGGCCTCAACGCCTTCCTCGAGCATCCGGGCCAGTGGGACCTGCTGGTCTCCGAC
Source organism: Acidimicrobiales bacterium (assembly GCA_035641055.1). Lineage (GTDB taxonomy): Bacteria > Actinomycetota > Acidimicrobiia > Acidimicrobiales > VFJN01 > DASQUK01. Next base: position 9,194 of record DASQUY010000521.1, read on the forward strand.
CCGGCGGCCCGCATCGAGGCCGCCACGGAGGAGATCCTGCGGTGGGCGTCGCCGGTCATGTTCTTCCGCCGCAACTGCCGGCGGGACGTCGAGCTGCGGGGGCACACGATTCGGGCCGGCGAGAAGATCAGCCTGTGGTACGTGTCGGCCAACCGTGACGAGGACGTGTTCGACGACCCCTTCCGGTTCGACATCACGCGGGACCCCAACCCCCACATCGCCTTCGGCGGCGGCGGGCCCCACTTCTGCCTGGGCGCCCAGCTCGCCCGCCTGGAGATCCGCCTCCTGTTCGAGGAGCTGGCGTCCCGGGTCCCCCACCTCGAGGCCCAGGGCGCGCCCGAGCGCCTGCGCTCCAACTTCATTGGCGGCATCAAGCACCTGCCGGTCCGCCTGCGGCCAGCGCCGGCGGCGGTCTAGGCCCGGTCCGGCTGCCGTCCAGCCGCTGTCCAGGCCGCCGGCTGTCTCCCGGCCCGCCGGCAGCCGGCCACGTACACTCCCCGGCCGATGGGGACCCAGGCGGCGAGCCCGCCTCGCGAGCTCACGACGGAACAGCGCGACCGACGGCAGCGTGTGATCGACGCCGCCTTCCAGCTAGGCGCCGAGCGGGGCTACGAGGCGGTGCAGATGCGGGACGTGTCGGCCCTCGCCAACGTGTCCCTGGCCACCATCTACCGCTACTTCTCCTCCAAGGACCACCTGCTGGCGGCGGCGATGACCGAGTGGAGCGCCAGCCTGCAGGTCCGGTTGGCCCAGTCCCCGCCCCGGGGGGACACGGCCGCCGACCAGCTCAGCGACATCCTCCACCGCGCCTGCCGGGCCATGGCCCGCCAGCCCCGGTTGAGCGCCGCCCTCGTGCGGGCGCTGTCGTCGTCCGACGAGGGCGTACGTGACTGCGCGACCGCGGTGCAACGGCAGATCGCGGCGATGGCGAGCGGCATCCTCGGCGACCTGGAGCCCGCGGCGCGCTCCGACATCCTCGCCGTGCTCGGCCACGTCTGGTACTCGACACTCGTGGCCTGGGCGAACGGTCGCATCGACTTCGACGAGGTGACCGCGGAGCTCGACCGCGCGGTGCACGTGCTCGTCCCCTAAGTAGCAACGACGCGGCCCGCCAGGAAGTCTGAAGGTCAGTACAAGCCGGGTCTACCCCGGTTGAACTTGAACCCGACGTCAAGTTTCGGGGATGCTGCTGCTGCTGCTGCTGCTGCTGCTCGTCCCGAGATTGTCACACGACCTACAGGACAGCTGTCACTAAGGTGGCGCCCGAAAGCGAGAGGGGGAGGTGAGCCCATGGGGCAACCGCTGGCCGAGCACCAGGTCGTTGAGCCGTCGGCTCCGCCGGGGGCGAGGGCGACGGGCGCCACCGCGTCCGGCGACCTCGCAGTCGCCAACCTCGAGGTCGTCTACAACGACGTGGTCCTCGTGCTCCGCGGGATCAGCCTCGCCGTGCCCCCCGGCAAGATCGTGGCCGTGTTGGGCGCCAACGGCGCCGGCAAGACGACGCTGCTGCGAGCGATCACCGGGCTCCTTCCCGTGCACCGCGGCAAGATCACCAAGGGCCGCATCACCTTCGGCGGGCAGGACATCACCCATCACGACGCCGCCAGCCGGGTCCGGGCCGGTCTGGCCCAGGTGATGGAGGGCCGCCGCACCTTTGCCGAGCTCACCGTCGACGAGAACCTGCGCACCGGGGCCTACACCAACCGCTCCGGCATGGCCGAGAGCCTCGACCGCGTGATGGAGCTGTTCCCCGTGCTCAAGGAACGCCGCCGCCAGATGGCGGGTTACCTGTCCGGTGGCGAGCAACAGATGCTGGTGATGGGCCGGGCCCTGATGTCCTCGCCGCGGCTGCTGCTCCTCGATGAGCCCTCGCTCGGCCTGGCGCCCCTCGTCGTCGAGCAGATCCGCAAGCTGATCGCCGACATCAACGCCCAGGGCACCAGCGTGTTGCTGGTCGAGCAGAACGCCACCATGGCGCTGGCCATCGCCGACCACGGCCTGGTGCTGGAGCAGGGCCGAGTCGTCCGGTCGGGATCCGGCGACGAGCTGCTGGCCGACCGGAACATCCGCGAGTTCTACCTGGGGATGAGCCAGACGGCGGAGCGACGGTCGTTCCGGGACGTCAAGACCTATCGCCGGCGCAAGAGCTGGGGGATGTAGTGGCGGCCGACGCGCAGCTCGCCCAGGTCCCGGCCGAAGAGCGCGAAGCGCCGGCGGCGGAGCGAACTCCGGCACCGGGGCCCCTGCTGACCGTGTCGGGCCTCACGCTGCACTTCGGCGGCGTGGCGGCCCTGTCGGACGTGAGCTTCGAGGTCGGCAGGGACGAGCTGTTCGCCATCATCGGCCCCAATGGGGCCGGCAAGACCTCGATCTTCAACTGCATCTCCGCCGTCTACCGGCCCCAGGCGGGCTCGATCCGGTTCGACGGGCACGAGCTGGTGGGCGAGCGCCCGGTCCAGGTGGCCCGGCTGGGCATCGGCCGGACCTTCCAGAACCTGGGGCTGTTCATCCACCTGACGCTCGTCGACAACCTGCTGCTCGGCCGGCACAACCTCATGCGCAGCGGCTTTGCTTCCGGCGCCCTGTGGTTCGGCAGGACCCGCCGGGAGGAGGTCCGCCACCGGGCCGCGGTGGAGGAGATCGTGGACCTGCTGGAGCTGGCCCCCTACCGGCGCCAACCGGTGGGGCTGCTGCCCTTCGGCATCCAGAAGCGCATCGAGCTGGGCCGGGCGCTGGCGATGGAGCCCAAGCTGCTGCTGCTCGACGAGCCGGTGGCGGGCATGAACCTCGAGGAGACCGAGGACATGGCCCGCTACATCCTCGAGGCCCGGCGCGAGCTGGGCCTGCCGATGATCCTGGTCGAGCACGACATGCAGCTCGTCATGGACATCGCCGACCGGGTCATGGCGCTGGACTTCGGGGTCGCCATCGCCACCGGCTTGCCGGACGAGGTCGGCGCCGACCCGAAAGTGATCGAGGCCTACCTCGGAGGTTCGTGATGTCCACCACCGCGCCGTCCCCGACCGTTGATCACGCCCGGCGGGACGCCGCCGACCTCGGCGGGTCCACGCTGCCGGCACTGCTGCTGCACCGGGCCGAGCACAGCCCCGACCGGGTGGCCATGCGGAAGAAGAGGCTCGGAATCTGGAAGCAGTACACCTGGGCCGACTACGCCGAGCGGGCGGCGGCGGTGGGCCTCGGCCTCCGGGCCCTGGGTGTGGCGCCCGGCGACCGGGTGGCGGTGCACAGCCTCAACCGGCCGGCATGGGCGCTGGCCGACATGGGCATCCAGGGCATCGGAGCGGTCACGGTCGGCGTCTACCCCACCTCGCCGGCGGCCGAGCTCGCCTACCTGCTGGAGCACTCCGGCGCCAAGGTGCTCATCGCCGAGGACCAGGAGCAGCTCGACAAGGCGCTCGAGGTCCGGTCCCGCCTGCCGGCGCTGGAGAGGATCGTGGTGGTCGACCCCCGGGGCGTCGACCTGGCGGGGCTGCCCGAGCTCATGACCTTCGCCGAGCTGGAGGCGCTCGGGAGGTCACAGGACGGTCAGAGCGACTACGCCGCGGCGGTGGCCGACATCGATCCCGCCAAGCCGGCGCTCATCGTCTACACGTCGGGCACCACCGGGCCGCCCAAGGGGGCGATGCTGTCGCACGAGAACCTGCTGGCGGCGGCACGCAACGGCAGCCGCGAGTACTCCGTGTCGCCGGACGA